>NZ_VRMC01000119.1:0-12145 GCF_008369905.1 Pseudonocardia sp. EV170527-09 | reverse complement strand
GGGGGCCGCAACGCCCGATCCGCGCGCCACTGGCGTCGGGCCTCTTCGGGAACCCCGCTCGTCTTCACGCCCCAGTCCTTCGTCGCCACTGCCGAACACCTCCACGATCAGAGGTGTTGCGACGACCAGTTGAATTCGCCTTGCGCTCCTGCGTCGGAGTGACACCGCAGCCCGTCCAGGCGGGTGCCGCGTGACCAGCGGGCCATCTCGATGGCGTCGAGCACCATGCTGGTACGCATGTGCGAGGCGACGCGCCACCCGACGATCGTGCGGGAGAACGCGTCGACGATGAAGCAGACGTAGGCGACTCCGGCCCCAGGTCGGGACGTAGGTCAGGTCGGTGACCCACAGCTGGTTCGGGGCCTCTACCTGGAAGTGACGTTGCACCAGGTCGGGGTGCCGGGCGGCGGCCGGATCGGGCCGGGTGATGCGAGTCTTCTTCCTCCGCCGCACGCCCTCGATCCCGGCCACACGCATGAGCCGGGCGACCTGGTCCCGCCCCACACCCAGGCCGGCGCGATGGGCTGCCCTCCAGAGCTTGCGGGCTCCGTAGACGCGGTAGTTGTTCTCCCACAACGTGACCAGCTGGGGCGTGAGCTCCGCGTCCCGGCACGCCCGGGCCGAGGGCGGACGTGTCTTGGCGGCGTAGTAGGTGCTCGGGGCCAACCTGCAGGACCCGGCAGATGGGCTCGACCCCGAGTGGCTTGCCCTCGACCACGTCGTGGCGGTGGGCGTCGATGAACACGACTACCTGCGATGCTGGCGGTCGAGCTCCGCCCCGAAGAAACTCGCGGCCCGCTTGAGAATCTCGTTGGCCCGGCGCAGCTCGCGGACCTCCTGCTCCAGCTCACGCACCCGGGCGGCCTCGTCGGTGCTGACACCGGGAGCGTGGCCGTCGTCGATGTCGGCCTGGTTGACCCACAAGCGCACCGACTCGACCCCGTAGCCGAGCTGCTCGGCCACCCGCTTCACGGTCCCGTGATCGTGGCCCAACTCCGCGCGCAGGGTCCGGACCATCCGCACCGCGGCGGCCTTCTCCTCCTCGGAGTACCGACGCGTGGTCGGCTTCCCCGGCGACGGCTCTCTCGGCATGGCTCCATCCTCGTTTCCAAGTTCAAGAGCCTCCACCGAGCCCAAGGGCGAGTCAGATCCCGCCAAGCAGTGAGGCGTTTCGTACTGTTCCGTAACAACGGAACGAAACACAAAACGATTGGCACAACGAAACGGAGCGCCTACCCTCGGCTGCGTGACCGAGGAGCCGACACCCACGCAGGCCGCCGAGCCGGGCGCAGGCATTGACGACGCCAAGGCCGCCATGTGCGGGTCGAAACGAACCGACTGATGGCCCGTCATGCTGGACAGCAGCGACGCCACCGCATCCGCCCCGGGGGCCATCTCCTGGCCCCATGAGTCGTCGAAGTAGCTGCACAGGGCCGTGGCCGTGGTGACGCCCATGTGCCGGGCCACTGTGTCGATCCGGTCCCGCAGACCGTGCTCGATCACCGGCGGCGATACCCCGATGCCGTGGGAGCGGCAGGTCTGGGCGAAGTCGTCGAGGAGTCGCTGCAGCTTGTTCGACCGGCGACCCGTCTGTCCCATGACGACACCCTCCCACCACTTCGGGACTGCCCGGGATCAGGCCCGGCCGGATGCGTCAGGTACTCGCGGTGTCCTCGCCGATGTCGGCCAGGCGTGCGTCGAGGAAGTACTCCCACCAGTACTCCGGGCGGCTCGGCGGGGGTGGGGTCTCCGAATCGAGTAGCCGCGGTCGGTCCGGCGCCGCGCCGTAGCTCGGGTCGTGGCCACGCAACGGGGGGAACTGCGCCGGCAGGTAGCGCGGGCGAGCCGCACCTCCCTCGTCGGTCAGCGCCGGCGGGGCCTGCCCGGCGGACGCGGCCTGCTGTGCGGCGTCGTCGTACTGGCGTCGTTCCTCTTCGGTCAGGCGGTGCTTGCCCGGGGCGCACTCGCGTCGGTCGATGGCCACCGCGAGGTTGGTGATCGCGGCGGGGAGCCACCGCACGTGCCACTCGGCCACCAAGTCCGGTCGGGCCCCGGCGCCGCTGGAGGCGATGTAGAGGGTGCGCAGCCACGCGAGCTCGCGCACCGCGCGCGGGTGCACCGGCCAGCAGTCCGGCAGCTCAAGTCGTGTGAGCTGGTAGTCGTTGGTGAGCACCTCGGCGACGAACCCGGCCAGGGTGTCCCATGCGGCGTGTTTGTCGGCGTGATCGAGCTGGGACCACCGCAGCGCCGGGGTCAGCGACAGCGCCTCATCGGCGGCGTCACCGGCGCCCGCCGCGGCGGCCTCGACCGCGCCACCGAGCGCGGCGACGCCGTGTTCGACGTCGTCGAGCCGCGGGCTCATCCGGGCGAGGATGTCGGCGATCTCGGCGACATGGCCGGCGGTCTGTTCGCTCTTCCGGGTCGTGGTGTCGAGCTGTCGCTGCACCTGGCGCAGCTGCTCGCCGACCTCCAGAGCCCACGGTCGGGCCCTGCCCGGCGCGGGCCGTTCCCCATCCGGTGGCGGTGCGGGGCCATCGCTGGTCACAGTGACCGTTCTCCTCTCGTCTGAGCGACACGGCGGCGGTGGCTGGTCCGGCGCGCGGGCTGCGCCGGACCAGCCAGAAACTAGGCCGCCGCCCGATCCGGTCCCTGTACGGCGGGAGTAACGGCCACACGAGCCGCAATGGGGCCCTGCGCGATGATCGCAGGTGGCGGGCGCAGGTCAGACCGTTCCCACACCGGGCTGATCCGCACCACCGTCGCCGGCGTCGCGCGATGGATCAGCAGCGCGTGCCACTGCGGGATCGTGCGTGCCCGGTCGACCGGGCACACCCGCACCTTCTCGTAGCGCTCCTCACCCCCGCCGGTAGGGACCGGCTCGTGCCGGTCCCCGCACAGCACCGAGGCCTTCTCCAAGTCCTCACGCAGCGACAACCCACCGAAGATCACCTTGGCGTTCGTGGCGTTCCAGATCGTCTCCCCGCCCCGTGCCCCCCAACGCTGGGCGAGCTGGGACGGCGACTGCACCGCCCACTCGATATGGATCCCCCGGCCACCGGCGTCGGCGACCCAGCGATCCAACGGCACCGGAGTGATCAACGCGGCCTCATCGAGGAACAGACCCAGCGGCGGATCCAAGCGCCCCTTCGGCCGCGACGACGCGACCCGCTTGGCCGTCTCAAACAGATGCCCAGTCAACGCCGCCAGCAACGGCGCGATCGAAGCATGCTCGCGGTCCGAACCGACCACGAACAACGAACCACGAGAACTGACGAACTGCTCGGCGTCGAGTTCCTGGCCGCCGCCACTACCGGTGACCAGGGCGGCGACCTGCGGATCGGTCATAAACTTCACCGCCTCGGACAAGGTCATGAAGATCGAATCGCGTGTCTTGCGGGCATCGGTGGACAGGACCTGACGCAGAGCGTCCAGCGTCCCCTCCGGGACCCGCCCGTCAGGGTTGCGCCCCAACACTTCCAGGGCCTGTCCGGCTCCCCCGCTGCGCGCATCACTGGTCGGGGAGAACACCCACCGCGCCACAGTGGTCATGTCCCGCCCGGACAGATCCGCGGCCATCAGCAACGCGGTGAGCACGCTGACCGACCACTGGTCCCAACGATCACCACCGTCCTCGCTCGACGACACACCGCCCACCATCAGCCCGGCCCGGACCGCCGCGATCTGCGCGTCCGCACAGCCCGACACCGGCGACCACCACACCGACGACCCCAGACCGCCGAGCTGCTCGGGATTGAACAACCACACCGGCCCCTGCTCAGCCCGGCGCCCGGCGCAGAAGTTGTACAGATCGGGCTTGGTCGAGGTCGCCACCAGCGGACCGTCGTGATCAAGGATGTGGTGACCCATCAACGCCGTCTTACCGGTCTGCGGCGGAGCCACCAACCCGATCACATCCCGATGCGGCGCATAGCAGTCAGTACCGATCACCGGACCGACCACCGAACGACCCAGCCACGTCCCGCACCGCCGCACCGGCAGCCGCTCCACCACCCCGGCCGCCAGCACTCCCCCGGCCCCTGGCTGACTGACCTCCACAGTGACGCTGGGCCGGGTCGCCGCAGCGGCGAGGCGCACCGCATGCGCCGACAGGTGCCGATGCAGATCCCACCACCCAGCCCACCCCTGCACGCCGAAGCCGGACCGCACCCGGGCCCGCTCGGTATGGGCATACGCCGCACGGCCAGGCGGGATCGCCAGCACCGCACCACCGACCACCGCCAGGACAGCGCCCGTGGCCACGACCATCACCTCGGGAAGAACCAGCAAGCCCACCCCCAGCGCCAGCCCCGTCACCGACACCACAACCGGCAGGGCCTGGCGCCACAGCAGCAGCGCTGCCGCGCCCGCGATGACCCCGCCGACCACGGTCGCCACGACCGCCGGACCACACAGCAACACCAGGCCCAGCAGCAGGCAGCAGGCAGCGCCCACCTGGGCCAGCCCCCGGGACAGGACTCTCGCCGACCGCTCGCCGAGACCGGCCCACACCGCGGACGACACCACCGACCGGACCAGCGGCAGCAGAACCCACCACCACACCCGGCTCAGAGCCCGCCGCATCGAGACCAGCACAGCGGCTCCCCGCTCCGCAATCTCTGCGCGGGAGTCGAGGCGTCCGTCGCCGGCCGGGGCCGGCCGGTGCTGCTCGACCTCGACGGCCGCGGGGACCTCACGGCCCGGGTCGACGCTGTGCAACTCGGTGAAGTTCATGCGCCCACCTCCAGCAGCACATCGCGATCGGTACCGACAAGAACCAGAGCACCGGCCCCATCGGACGAGCCACCCTGCCCCGGGGCAGCAGCAGCCACACCTGCAGGCGGCCGCTGACCGTCGGAATTCTCGGTTCCCGCCATGCCGAGCTGACGCTCGGCTTCCTCGATATCACGGCGCCCAGTGCGCGGCGACTGGCCGAAGATCGCGCCGACCTGGGAGCCGGTGAGTTCCACCGACGGGACCAACCCACCCCGGATCAGATCCTTCACCTGCTCGACCCGGGTTGCCGGGTCCGCGTTGAGGAGATCCCCACGCTCCCAACGAGCCCCACCTCCCGCGCCGACCACCGAAAGCGCCCGCGGGTCGGCATCAGCAGCCCCGAGCGCCGCCGCAACCTGCGGCTCAACTGCGCCGGCCACGGCCGGGTTGGCCGGGGCGATACCCGCCGCTGCAGCGGCCTCAGCCACCGTCACGGGGCCCTCTCCCGAGGCCGCTGCAGCGGCCTTCACCGCCGCGGTGAGACGATCACGGAGCTCCGGCGCAGCCTCGGTCGCGACGAACACGACCAACGGCGGCACCGAGTGCAGCAAGATCTGCCCCGGCTCCAGCGCGCCCCACACCTTCCACGTGTTCATCGCATACGTCGCACCCAGAGTCGCCCAACGGGCCCGGCGAGCCCACACCGGCGTCGACAGCTGCCACCGCGACGTCGTCTGCTCCGCCAACACCACCGCGACCAACACCAACGACACCATCGGATCGAGCAGCCACGCCGCCCACCAGCCCGCAGACCATAGGTCCTTCCCCTCGGCCCCGAACTCCTGCACGTTGGTCATGCAGAACGCCATCCCGAGCACGATCCCGGTCCACATCAACCGGTTCACCTGGCCCCGGACACGCTCCACCTGCAACGCCACCACATCCGGATGCGTCGACAACGCCCGCACCTGCGCCGAATGCCCGGCCTCGGCAGCCAGCACAGTCGCACGCTCCCGCAGCGCCCGCGCGGACTTACGCGGCCACATCGAAACCACCCGAGGAACGGACGGGCGAACTCGCGAGCCGCGACGCGCGGGCACGAACGGCGCGCCGCCAGCTCGCAGCCTCGCGTCGGGACCGGTGCGAGTCCTGCTCTGCCGACTCCGGCGGAGTCGCGGACTCCACTGCACACACACGGCATGGCACGCCAGCTGGCACGGTCAGCGCTGCCGGGGCGATGATCGCGCCGCAGAGTGAGCGATACCGCCCCAGAACACGACCGGCGTTGAGCTCATCCCCCGAAATCTCGTGCTCCAGCCCGTCCGCAGCCGCTGTCATGCGCGCGGTGTCTACAACACCAATCGGTCGCCCGGCACCGGCGGGGTATCCAGACCGTCCATGGGCGGTTCCTTCGACGACAACGAACGGGGCCCGCGCGTAGCGATGGCGTTTGGAGCTCGGGTTGAGACGTGGTCCCTGGTCGTTGTTTGCCATCCTTGACATGGGTCGACTCCTCGAGGCTGTGAAAGCTGGGGCTGTCTGATCCACGCCTCGGCCGGTGTTGCCACACCGGCCGAGGCACCCCCGCGAGGCCGCGGAGGTATGTATTCCGTGTGACATGGAATCTAGCAGACGAAGTGTCCGTATTCCACGTCAGATTGACTTCTCGTTGGGACTCGCGGAGACTCGACGCGACGACGCGATCGAGAGGAGCCCACTCGTGCGAACAGTCCTGCGCAACGCGGCCTGTCCGGTCGGCAAGCAGTGTCCGGAGATCGCGAAGGTCGAGGAGGGCTACGAGATCGTCGGGACCAACATCCCCGATCCTCGCCTGCCGGAGCATGAGCGGCGCGTACGGGTCCCGGCGACCATGCTCCCGGAGCTCGATCCCCTGGAGATCGACGACTTCGAAGCTTGGCTGGACGCCCGCCGCCGGACGCCGGGCGACATGTTGCGTGTTCAGACGCTGACCGCTTACTCGGCCCCAAGCGATGACGCCGATTTCGCTGGCTACCTCGGTGGAGCCCCCGGAGCCAATCAGTCCTCACCGGGAGTCGTTCTTCCAGGAGCTCCGGGATGACCGCGCCCGCGGCCGCGTGTGGCGCAACCTGGTTGTCCTCCGAGGCGAACCCACGGACTACCAACGGTACGCAAACGAGTGGGTCTACGTTCAATCCGTGCAGGCAGGCCAGGACGTTCGAATCTTGGACCTCAAGGAGAGCGCGGGGGCCGCTCTCCTGCTGCTGACCGGTGACTTCTGGGTTGTGGAGAGCCAGCACGTTGCGCTGGTCCGCTACGACCAGGACAACGTGCATCGAGGAGAGGTCGCCGCCGACGACACAGCTGCTACGGGTTATATCGCTGCAGCGGAAATGGCTTGGGCCATGGCTACGCCATTCACGAGCTGGTACGAGAGCCACCCGGAGTACCGGCGTCAGCAGCTTGTTGCGTAGCTGGACTGTCAGGGGGGCCTATGGCTGAGCGACTTCGTGGCGGTGACGCTTTGTCTCACCGGCTTCGCGAGCTGCGCGCGTCGCGAGGACTCCGGCAGGCTGATGCCGCGCGTGAAGCCGGAATCAGTCAGTCTCTTGTTGCCAAATTTGAGACCGGGCGCCAGGTCCCAAAAGTGGAGCAAGTCCAGGCACTCTGCCGTGCGTATCGAGCAGGCCGGGGTGAGGAATCCGTCCTTAAGGGAATCGCAGCCGATCTCCGCGAAGAAAATAAGAGGGTCGTGCTCCGCCGGAGTCCTGTACCGGCTCAGAAACGTATAGGTCGAATCCAGGACGTCTCGGCCGTCCAACGCACCTTCTCGCCTAGTGGCCTGCCCGGGCTCCTACAAACCCCTGACTACGCAAATGCTCTGTTCAGGGCGGGCCGGCCGGCGGACCCGGAGGCCGAGGAAGCCGCCGAGACTCGCTTGGCGAACCAGTCCGCGCTCGAAACCGATCGACAGTTCCATTTCGTTCTCCCGGAGGGGTCACTCGGGTCGGCTCTGCTGCCTCCCGATGGAATGGCCGCGCAGATGGACCACCTCGTTGAGGCGGCAGCGCGGCAGAACATGCAGCTCGGGATTATCCCCTGGGGGCGCACGATGCCCGAACTACCATTGAACTCGTGGACGGAGTTCGACGACCGCCTCGTTATCGTCGGAACAATGACGCGAGTGGCGCATCTGACTGGCCGTGGCGACCTGGATGAGTATCGGCGCCTGTTTGATGAGCTTAACAGCCTTGCTGTCTACGGGGATCAAGCTGCGTCGATCTTGACCGATACGGCGGATCGATACCGTGCGATACAATGATGAAGAAGTCGGCGCCGAACGCGAGGAGAATTTCGCCACCGCGAACAAGCGATCCAATGGAATGCCGTTTACGACTCAATCGGACCGTGCTCAAACTGAGCCAAGTGGGGTTATTGGTGATCTTCCTGGTTGATCCGCAGACCGGCCAGCAGGTCGCGGCTCCAGGTGCGGTCCGGGCCGTCGCCGGCGAGCTTGCCGTGCTCGGTGAGCCAGTCGAGCGCGGGTTCGAGCTGGCGGCTGAGGCGCCGGCGGCGCGGCTCGCCGAGATGAGCAGGGCCGCACCGGCCGGAGTGCAGCAGCGCGTCGGTGACCGGCGCGATCACGCGGACGATGTCGCGGTCGGGTTGCTGGGCGCGGATCGCGGCGGCGATCCGGGTGCGCAGCTCGTCGCGGTCGCCGTCGTGGACCTGGTCGACGGGGTGGATCGGCAGCGTGTCGATGACCCGGTGCCACAGCCGGCCGTGCACGGAGTCGGGGGACCGCCGCGGTCGGACCGGCTTGTCCGGGATGGTGCCGACGACCCGGCCCCGGACGCCCACCCGGACGGGGCACCGGCGGTGGTCGCAGCGATCGTCTGCCCGGTTGAGATCATGGCGGCCTGGGCCGGGCGCAGGACGGTGGCTCGTTTGGTGCCGACCGCGAGCCGCCGGAGCGCCTCCGGGCTGAACCGGAGCACGAAACCCTTCTTCACCTGAAAAAACGCCCTTTCTCGCGGTCGGTTCGGCCCGCCGGTTCCTGATCTTCGGAGACTGCTGATCGCCCCTGAGAGGCCCCGGGCCGGGTCGGCGGGTGGTTGGGGATGGTTTCGGGGGCGTTCGGCCACTGTGGGCGACGCCAGGTCGCGTTCCGGGGCCTTCTGGTCCGTCTGGATCATAGCTGGGCCAGGTCGGCGAAGCGGCTGTAGTGCAACTGCTGGGCGACGGTGACCGTGGCCGTCGGGCCGCCGCGGTGCTTGGCCAGGATCAGGTCGGCCTCACCGGCGCGGGGCGAGTCGTCCTCGTAGACCTCGGGGCGGTGGACCAGGATCACGACGTCGCTGTCCTGCTCCAGCGCGCCAGATTCACGCAAATCGGACAGCATGGGGCGCTTGTCCTGGCGCTGTTCGGGGCCACGGTTGAGCTGGGACAGCGCGATCACCGGGACCTCGAGTTCCTTGGCGAGGATCTTCAGCTGGCGGGAGAACTCGCTGACCTCGACCTGCCGGTTCTCCGCTCGGCTGCCGGAGGTCATCAGCTGGAGGTAGTCCACGACGATCAGGTCCAGGCCGTGCTTGGCCTTGATCCGGCGGGCCTTCGCGCGGATCTGCGCGACGGTCGAGGTGGCCGTGTCGTCGATGGTCAGCGGGCCGCCGGTGGTGATGCGGTCCACGGCGTCGGCGATCCGGTCGTAATCGGCGGGCTGGAGGGTGTGCGGGGTCTTCATGTCGCGCAGGCGCAGCTTGGCCTCGGCGGAGATGATCCGGTCCCGAAGTTCGGCCTCGGACATCTCCAGCGAGAAGATCACGCTGGACTTGCCGTGCTTGACCGAGGCGGTGCGGGCCATATCCACGGCCAGGGTCGACTTGCCCAGGCCGGGGCGACCGGCGATCACGATGAGCTGGCCGGGCTTCCACCCATCGGTGATCGCGTCCAGGTCGAGGAACCCGGTGGGCAGGCCCGGCTCGACCCGCCCGGCCTGGACGTCGTCTAGCCGGGACAGCCAGTCCGCGTGCCCGTCGGCGAACAGGGTGTAGCCGGAGCTGTCGGCGCGGTCGTCAACCACGGTGTCCAGCGCGGACTGGGCGCGATCGAGGATGTCAGCGATCTCCGCACCCTGGGCACCGGCGTAGCCGAACTGCTGGATCCGGATGCCGGACTCGATCAGGCGCCGGAGGGTGGCCTTCTCGGCGACGATCTCGGCGTAGTACGCGGCGTTCGCCGCGGTCGGGACGGTGGCGATCAGGGTGTGCAGGTACGGGGCGCCGCCGGTCCGCTTCAGCTCGCCGCGCCGCTCCAGCTCGGCCGCCACCGCCACCGGATCGGTCGGGTCGCCCTTGCCGTACAGGGCGAGAATCGCCTGGTAGACGGCCGCGTGCGCGGGCCGGTAGAAGTCGCCGACGTTCATCGACTCGGTGACCTCGCCGATCGCGTCGGTCGAGAGCATCATCCCGCCCAGCACGGACTGCTCGGCGGCCATGTCGTGCGGCGGCATCGCGGCGTTCTCGTAGTCGAAACCGGGGTCGGCGATCATCGCGCTGGTCATACTGGTCTCCAGTTCGTGCAGGTCAGAGGGGTGATCAGGCGGCAGGCGGAAGGCAGTCCGGGCAGCGTTGCTCCCGGCCGTCGGCACCGGTGACGGTCCGGGCGCTCGGGTACGTCTCGCCTTCCTCAGCGCGACAGGTCGAGCAGGCCGGAAGCACTGGCTTCGCCGTGGCGGCCTCCGGCTCGGAACCCGCGTCCTTGCCCTGCGTCACGGGCGCACCGGGAAGGGGCAGCGTGTCCTCGGCCAACGGCTCGGCCTCCAGGCGGCGCAGCCACTCACCGAGCCTCTTCGGCTCGAACGCGCGCATGACGTACACCGGCCCCTTGGCCTCGGCCAGCGCGTGCCGCGCCACCTCCGTGGCCTGCCCGAGCGTGATGCCGTCCCGAGCGATCGCCGCGCACATCGCGTTCTGGACCTGGTCAGCGTCATGCCGCATGAGCTGGTAGTTCGTCACACCCAGCTTGACCTTCGCCCACTTCTTCCACGGCAGCTGCTGCACCTTCTCGCGCACCGCAGCAACCGCGCTGGCCTCCAGGCCCGTGGCGGGCGGCTTCGCCGTCCCGCCCGGCACGGGCTCGATCGATCCTTCGATCTCTCTTCCAGAGATCGAAGATCGATCAATCTGAATGACTACGCCAGATCCTGCGTCTATAGTCTGACCTGCGGTTTTGTCGACCAACCCGCCTGATTGCGCGTCTTGGTCGTTGCTATAGACGCCAGATCCTGCGTCTATAGTCTGACCTGCGGTTTTGTCGACCAACCCGCCTGATTGCGCGTCTTGGTCGTTGCTATAGACGCCAGATCCTGCGTCTATAGTCTGACCTGCGGTTTTGTCGACCAACCCGCCTGATTGCGCGTCTTGGTCGTTGCTATAGACGCCAGATCCTGCGTCTATAGCCTGACCTGCGGTTTTGCCGATGAACAGGACGCAGGTCGAGTCGCGGTCCGGGTCATCAAGAGCTCGCTCCAGCTCGGCGTGCGTGCGAGGTCCGACGTAGTTCGCCGCTGGCTGGGTGAAGACGGTGAACGTGTCGGCCCTGCGTCCCCGGCCGACGCCGGCGTAGTGGCGCTGGATGCGGAGAAACCCGATCAACTCCAGGTAGTCGAACAGCCAGCCGGTCTTTGTCGCGTCTCCCAAGCCGCATCGACGGGCGATCCGGTCACGGTTGAGCGGGGCTTCGGCCTCACCCTCGGTCCGGAGCCGGTCAGCGATCAACGCCTGCACGGCGGGGAAGACGGCGTTGGCAAGCGATGCGGTGATCCCCGCACCATTCTGGCGCATCGGCGGTTGTAGCCGCACGCAGGCGGTGATCCAGAACGGGACCGAGGCGTCGGTGGGGGAGTCCCCCGCGACCGCCTGGGTGCGGACCGCGCCGGGCTGCTGCGCGAGTTCTGCGCTGCTCTTCATGAGTCGTGCTGCTCCTAGTCGATCATGTGGAGCACCACGTCACCGTGATGGTCGTCCCTGAACTCCGGAGTTTGGGAGTCAGGTGCGGTACCATCAGTCAAGCCTTCGGGGCTCCTCACGGAGTCCTTCGGTCGCGTTCGTGGGGGTGGTGCTCCACGTGACGCGTTGTTGGTGAAGTGGTGTTCCACTACCTAACGAAGCCCTCCGCAGAGTCCTGGGCAGGAAAATCAGCGGGGGGTTTTCGTCCGTCTTGGGGGCGTTTCGCAGTGGCGGAGTGGTGGCGTCGCGGCGAACGTCAGAACACGTCAGGACCTAGGTGTGATGTCCAGGGAGGTTGGTCAGCCTGGTGACTGGTGGCTGGCCGCCGATGGCGGAGTGAGCGCGGTGGTGATTGTAGAAGTGCATCCAGCCGGGTAGGGCGTCGTTGCGTTGGCGGGTCGACTCATAGAGTCGGGCGTAGGCCCAGCCGTCGGCCAGGGTCC
>NZ_VRMC01000118.1:0-12408 GCF_008369905.1 Pseudonocardia sp. EV170527-09 | reverse complement strand
GTAACGGCCCGACCACGACGATCACCGTCGCCCACCAGCTGCACTACAGCCGGTTCTCCGACCTCGCCCACGGCTGAAGTCGGACTGACGGCGATAACCGGGTTATCGACTCGCCACGAACGGCGCCGGCCGATAACCCGGTTATCGACTCAGCCTCGGAGTGCGACCAGCGCGTCGATCAGCGCGTCCAGTCCATCATCGTCGAGCTGCCGACGAAGGCGGCGCGCCATCTTGCTGACGTCCACAACAGCATCTCGATCGTGCTGCTCTGTCGCCGGCGCAGGAGACGGCGAGTCGTTCCCCGGCTGATCCTGCATCGCGGCGCCGGCGGACGAGGTGCCCTCCCCCGCGGATGACCCGCGGCGCAGGGACTCCAGCTTCTCCGCCTGTTCTTCTGGTGGAGCGGAGGCCACGGTGCGAGCTTCCTTCACCGACAGCTCGCCGATGCGGAGCTTCTCCTGTAGCTCAGGGGTGAGCTTGAGCAGCGACAGTCGCTGCGAAACCCACGCCTGAGTCTTCGCTACTCGCTTCGCCGCAGTGCGCTGCGAACCATGTCGCTCCACGAGACCTTGAAGCTCGCGGGCCTCCAGCAGTGGAGGAAGGTCCTGGCGGTGGATGTTCTCCACCAGCGTGGCCTCAGCCAGCATCGGGTCTGCTCCCCCGAGCCGGTCCTCGACCGAGGCGACCAGGTGAGTCAGCTCCGCCAAACGGGCGCCCGCGAGCCGGCGGTTCCCGATGAGGACCACCCACGCCGCGGCTCCGAGCTGATCCGCATCCTCCGGGTAGTGAGCGAGGTAGACATCCCGAGCGACCACAGTCGCTGGTTGCAGCTGCCCGTGCTCTCGAAGGCTGTCGGCGAGCTCCTGAATCGCAGGGTCGTCGTACCCGTAGCGAGGGTTGCGCGGATTGTGGGCCAGGTCTGACAGCGGGATACGGCGTAGAGACGCGCTGGAGTCCGTCGTTGCCTGGAGCGAGGCCTGCGCGGCGAAGACGTCGGAGCCGAACGACACCCGCCCGCGCTTGCGCTTCTTCGTCGGCGACCCGGCTGCTGAGTCCGCGCTGCTCGCGGCCACCTCGCTCATCGGGTGCGCCCGTAGCCGAGTTCGAGCGCCAGCCGCAGGATGTCCTGCTGGGCCTCCAAAGCCACACGGCTCTTGGCGTACTGGGTACAGACCACACCCTCTGCCGCCGCCCGACTGTGGATCTTGTAACGACGAATGACCGAGTTCGCGAGCGGCCAGTTCTTCCTACGGGCAAAGGTCAGCGTGTCGTCGAGGTCGACCCGGCCGTCCCGTGGATCCCAGAGATTCACGACCACGGTGTAGGGGACTCCCAGAGGCTCGATGACCTGCGTGATCGTCGTGTCGGCAGGCACGAAGGTGAGCGGCTCTGTCGTGATCGGAACGATCGCGTCGTCGGCACTCTTCAAGACCGACCGGAGAATGTGCTCATTCTCCAGACTGCCCGGGGTGTCAACGAACACGTGCGAGAAGTCAGCGTCTCGCAACCTCTCCAGGTCGCTGGGGCTGTCGGTCTCGGTGTAGGCGAACGGGATGTCGTCGCCAACCCGGCTTGCCCACCAATCCATGGATCGCTGCGGGTCAGTGCCCACGACCAGGACGGACGGATCGTCACCCCCGAGTACCTGGTCGACGACAGCAGCGAGGTTGACGGTGATCGTGGTTTTGCCGACGCCGCCCTTCTGGCAGCACACAGCATGAACTCTGGCCAAGATGGCCACCTCTCCGTGGACTTCACGGCCCGGAATTGGGACGCTACTTCGGATAAGTCAGACCAGATGATGCCAGCTGCGTGTCCACACTTCGAGGTCATCCCCCGGCGTGTGCGGCACCACGTCAGGGCCGCGTGATAACCCGGTTATCGCGGTCATCGCGCTGACGGCTCGGGAGCTGGATCCTGTCGACCTCCCTGCTGCAAGGTCGACCCGGGGAGCACCTGGGGCCTGAGGCCGTCGGCGAAGACTCTCGCCGTCGACGAGCCGCCAGAGTCCGTCGAGTAGGCGACCGCCCATCGATGCCGTGGCGGGGGGCTCGGAGCGATAACCCGGTTATCGCTCACGCAGCGACGGTGAACTCAGTCATCGCGCTGGAACACGCCCTGCGCGACCAGCCAGTTCCGCCAGTAATCGACCCGATCTGGGTCGGCTACGAACTCATCCGGCCAGCCGTCGGTAGCAATCTGCCGCAGAACGTCACGCACTCGGCTGCGACCAACGCGGGCGCGTGAGGAGACCTTCCGCAGATGCGGGTCCACGACGGCGTTCATCGCGCGTGCGGTGTCATCCAGGGTGAAGTGCACCGGCCGGTAGGCGACCAGGACCTCATGTCCGTGCTCGTCTGGCCTGGCGACCAGCGCACTCTCGCGCACGTCTCCTCCGCTCGCCTCGGTCTGGTACCGAGAACTGTACCGATTGCGGCGCCGTGACTGAGCGCCTTCAGTGAGCGTGTCTTCGCGGCGGGGGGTCTGCTACGCGTCCAAGCCGCCAGGCGAGGCTGCCGTCGAGGGTGTCCCCGCCGGTACGGCAGACGCCGTCACGCCTGCCTCCTTGGGTCGGATCAACCCAGCCGGACCAGCACATCTCTGGCGCTGGCTCCAGCCATGGGCTCGAAGGGAGGGCCTCGGTGCGGGGGACCGAGGGATCATTAGTTAACGAGGCGGTGTCGCGCGTGGTCGCGAGGTGTAACCGCGGTGTCCCGGAGTAGCTATCCCGGCCCCCGCGCGCCCGGCGTGGCATTGCGGTTGCGGCCTCGGCAGCGAGGGATCCGTTCGAGTCCCTACAAAAGGTCTCTGACCAGCCGAAACAGTCTCAGTAGCGGGATCGCCGCGCGGGCCTGATCTTCGAGGGGGAGTGCTGCTACCAGTTCTGGACCCAATGCGCGCCTGACCAGCGACTACGCAACATCCAGCGGCAGCGGGGGAGCGTCGGCAACGACGGCTCAGCCAACCCCACTGGGAGTGAATTATGCCCACTATGCGGCTTTCGCAACGCCTGTGGCTGCTGTCGCGTGGTGACCTGCGGAGTATGTGCTGGTCAGCGCCGGGGCGGCGAGCTGCTCCAGTGCGTATCAGGCGGGGGAGTCGAGTACCGCCCCGTCCGGTGCTCCAGAGCCCCGTTTGGCGATCCGCCGCGGGGCGGAGGACGCTCGACGGCCGAGAAGGCGTCGAGGATGTGGCCCCGGTCTTGTCGGCGCGGAAGCCTCGCAGCTGGTGACCGCGGAAGCCTCGCAGCTGGTGGCAGGGTGACCGAGCGGGCGGCCGCCTGACGGTCTTCCTCGCGCGTACCCGTGCGTCGGGTGGGCGTCACTCCGCCCCGCGGGGTCAACTTCCAGAGGGATGTTTCCGGTTCGACCAGGACGGCTGTTGTCGTCGCCCACGGGACCTCGGCGCCGGGCTGCGGGGCGAACTGTGGGAGCAGGTGTCGGTCCTGGAGGTCTCGAAAAGGCCCGGCACCCACCCCGTGGAACCTCGCGGACCGCGACTCCCAGAGGCGGGCTCGGTGCGGCCCGTTGAGCCCCGTGAGTCCCGATGCCCGGCCTGGAGCGCGGGGCCCCGCCCCAGCTGCCCTCCACCGCGCTCTGGCGAGGGCCTGGGCCCGGTGGCAACGAGCTCAGGAAGGGCCTGTGCTCGTGCTCGGTGCGACTCAGAAGCCGAGGAGGCGGGAGAGCGTGCGCGTCGTCGCTGACGCCGCGGGCGCGCGTTGCGGATCGCGCGACCGGTGCGGGCTCTCGGGCGCTCCTGACTGACGAGCTGCACGGGGCCGGGAGCAGGCCGTCGAGCACCGAGTCGATCGTCTCTCGGCGGGATGCAGCCAGACACGGTCGCTGTCGACGTCGCCGACGAGCGGCTCGCGTGGCGGCCTCGAGTCCCCTCGCATGGATGCACGCCGAGCGCCAAGCCGTTCCCCAAGGGCCTCAGGAAATTTCCGCGCCGCCTCCAGCTGTGGTGGCGGGCCCGAGCAACGCGACGCACGCGTGCGCGTGCGAGGCCAGAAATTTCCCCACGGCTCCTGTGCTCGCCGCCGGGCCCGGACTCGGTCTTCCCGACACCGTTGCCAGCCCGACTAGTCGGACTTAGTCTTCGAGGTACTAGGATCGCGGCTCAACGGGAAGGCGAACTCATGAGCATGCAGCTGCTCGCCGGGACGATGGAGTGCCGAAACGGCAACTGTCCGACCGCATGGCTGACCGAGCGGGGATCGGTGATCGTGCAGGGCTACATCGCATCTGCTCTGACAGTGCGGGTGCCGCGCGACATCGTCGAGCGCGCCGCGCGCGAACTGCAGATGCACGGCCTGTCCGTCGGCGCCGTGCCGGCGCCGCGGTCCGAGACCATCCGAACGGCGGGGGAGTGGTTCCTCGTGGCCGGCACCCCGACGACGCTGGCATGCCCCGAGGGAGAACGCGCCCATGAGGTCCTGGTGAGCGACGTGCTCACTGCCGTCGACGAAGCGACGAAGGAGGCCGTATGACCCCCGAGGACCTGGACGAGCTCTACCGGACTTACGAACACTCCGCGTTCCGGCTGGAATGCCGTGACGTCTACGCGATCCCCGGCGAGGACCCGGATTTCGACGCCTTCCTCGCCCACAAGCCGTTCCCTGCGCGCACGGTCGACGACGACGATTGGCTGGCCAACGTCCATGCCCAGGTCGGCCGGGGCAAGTACTTCGGCCGGGTCCGGCTGGTCGGCCACCCGGTCACCGACTACACCCGGTTCCAGATGCTCTGCTACCCCCGGGAGAACATCCCCGCAGGCGAGGACGTCCGCATTCTGGACCGGCTCTGGCTCGGCGCGGGCGACGATGCCTGGACTCGGCAGGACTTCTGGATGTTCGACGAGCAGCTCGTGGTGCTGCAGCACTTCGACGACGAAGGGCACTTCCTCGGGGTCTCGCAAGCCAGCGATCCCGCCCCCTACATCGCCATCCGTCGACGCGCGGTCGAGCTGTCCGTCCCGTTCGACGACTACCGGCTGGTCCCGGCCCCGCGATCGGGTGTCGAGACCCCTGAGCGCGCTGCGAGCTAATCCCCTTGACCCACGCCGACGTCCACCCACAGCACCAGCGCCTGGCGGCGCGCTTGAAGGAGCTCCGCCAGGCCGCTGGGCTCTCGGCTGCGGCCCTGGGTGAGCAACTCGGCTGGTCGCAGAGCAAGACCTCCAAGATGGAGAACGGCCACTCCGCCCTGGTGCTTGCCGACATCGAGCAGTGGCTCGACACAGTCCACGCCGACGAGGACGTGCGTGCAGAGCTGCGCGCACTCGCCCAGGAGGCGGGGACCCGGGTACGTCCGTGGCGCAACAGCAACCGCCCCGACGGGCCCAGCCAGCAGGACGCCAGGGCTCGGCGTGACGCAACGACCAGCGGGATCGGGGTGTATCAGTCCGAGGTCGTTCCCGGGCTGTTGCAGACTCCGGACTACGCGCGCAGACTGCGCGAGGTCCACAGCCTGCTCCCCGCCGCGGAGATCCCCGCCGCGGTGCTGTCGCTGATGAACCGTCAGACAGTCCTGTTCGACGAATCGAAGCAGTTCGACCTGGTCATGACCGAAACCGCGCTGCGATGGCGGCCCGGTCCGGCCTCGGTGATGCTCGCTCAGCTCGACCGCATCGCCGCGCTGGCCAGCCTCCCCAACGTGCGCATCGGTGTGCTCTCCCGCGAGACGCAGGAGCGCACCGAGGTCCGCCCCCTGCACTCCTTCGTGCTCCTGCGCTACGACGACGCACCCACGACCGTCGAGATCGAGACGCTCACCGCCGAGCAGGAAGTGACCGACCCGGCCGACGTCAAGCTCTACGAGCAGTTCCTCGCCGAGCAGCAGCAGTTCGCAGAGCACGGCCCCGCTCTGCTCGCCCTGCTCGACCGCCTCCGCGCCGACCTCTCCTCGAACACCCCACTCTAGTCGCAGCACGACTAAGGCCCGCGAGCAGCAAAATAGCTGGTCGCGGGCCTTTCCCGTGTGCTCTGGTCAGTCGCGAGAGCGTAGGGGTGGACTTGCGACTAGTCGCCGACTAGTCTGGACGTAGAGATGCCCCGGCGGGTGCGACCGCCGAGGCATCTGAGCGGACAACCGGACCGATCCCCCATCACGAGGAAGTCAGGCGCCCATGAAGACCGTACCCAGGAACGTCGACCCTCAGGCGGTGCCCTGCCCGCCACCGTGTGCCGATGCCGACGTGATCGAGCTGTTCTTCCCCGTCGGCACGGCTGGTCCGGCCCTACAGCAGATCGCCGAGGCCAAGACCATCTGCCGTCGCTGCCCGGTGCTGCAGGCCTGCCGGGCCGAGGCCCTGGCTCGGCCGGGCGCCTTCACCCACGGTGTCGTCGGTGGGCTCAGCGAGGCCGAGCGGAACGCGCTGGTGCGGCGTCGCGCGGCACGGCGGGCGGAGATCCGATGAGCGCCCCGACCAGCAACGGCCACCGTCCGACGCAGCCGTCCACACTCTCGGCCGAGCAGTGGGGGAGCGAGCTCATCCCCTCCGGCGCCACGCGTGAGGACGACCCGGCCGAGGAAGGCGTCGCCGACACCGACGAGGTCCGGGCTCTAGCTCGCCAGGTCCACCAGGCTCGTGGCCTCGCCGCGCTCCAGGACGACCCGGCCCTGCACGAAGCACTGTCTGAGCGGGAGCGGCGCGCTGACCGGAAGGTCACCGAGCGGATCCGCAGCGCCCGGCGGGCTGAGCGGCGCCGAACCGCACTCGCTGAGGTCGCCGGCACCCGCCGCGACAGGCAAGAAGCTCGCTGGATCGACAGGGCACGGACCAGCAAGGAACGCCTGCTCAACCCCAACCGGCGCCTCGCCGCGACCTATCGCCGCTACGTCGCACTGTCCTGCGTACCTCCGACCCTGATCGGCTTCGGAGTGGTGTTCATGTCGGCGACCGTGCACGACGGTGTCGTCGGCATGGACGGGCCGTGGGTGGGCTACCTGATCGAGCCGATGGCGTCGGTGCTGCTGGTCGTCAGCCTCCTGATCGGCTTCACCGCAGTACAGAACAGCCGCCAGGTCCCCCGAGGCCTCTACTTCCTCGACGGTGGTCTCGCGCTGGCCTCACTGGTGTTGACGGTCGTCCCGTGGGGGCTGCGGTACGGCTTCGACGCGGGATCGACCATCGCCCACACCCTGCCGTCGCTGCTGATCGTTGCGGCGGTGGTCGTTCAGCATCTGCTGCACTCGGTGTTCCGGCCGATCTTCGCCGAGCTCTACGAGGAGCTGCAGCCCTCGCGGCTGACCGACCAGACCTCCGACACCGTCGTGCTCTACGAGCGGACCCGCCGCGCGATCGACGACCAGGAAATTCCGGTCTCGGCCTCCGGAGCGCCGTCGCGAGAGGCGATCCGCAAGCGGTTTGGCGTGGGCAAGGTCCGCTCCCAGCTCGCCGGCGACGCCTACGAGCTCGTCCAGCGAACCCTCGACCCGCGGTAGCGCCAGTCATGCGCCCGGGCCACCGGCCCGGGGCGCTACCGCCGCAAGTCCTCTCCCCGGCGCCGCACCCCCCCAGGCGTCGGGGAGGGGACCCCTCCGACCTCCAGGAGCGCACCTCATGTCCGACCGGATCACGATCACGCTGGTCGCAGGCTCCGAACGCCACCGGACCAGCGAGCCGATCGACGCCCCCGTCGACGACCCGCACCAGATCTGGGCACACGTGCTCGAGCTCGCCGACCGGATCGGCGGCCTGGCTCGCCATGCCTACCTCGCCGAGATCGCCGTCGCCGAGACCGGCCTGCCGCTCTACGACCTTCGGTGCCTGGGATGAGCGGGCACCGCAGAACCAACGCGGCGGCCGCGGCCGGCGAGTTGCCGCCCACGCTGCGCCGCTCCCGCCCGGACCGGCGTCGCGCCGCGCTCGCCACTCGATTCGCCAAGACCACCACCGACGTCGAGCGAGCCGTGTGCGCCTTCGACTACTTCCGAGGTGCCGCCAGCCGGCGCCACCCCCGGCCTGACGCTGCCGCCGAGCTCGTCGCCGCCGTGATTGGCCAGCTCATCGAAGCGGGCGACCACCTTCTGCGTATGCAGGCACGAGAGCCCCTCAGCCCGAGGAAGGACACCGCATGAGCGAGCACGACGCCGCCCTCGAGACCGCGGCGCCCGACTCAGGCCAACAGGAGACCCCGGCCCTGCCCAGCCCCCGTGCCACCACGGCCGCGAACCCGGAGGGCGAGCCGGAGGTCGAGGTCGACCGACCGCGTGCCGGGTGGCCAACCGTGTCCGATCGGCGCCAGGGAGCCCTGCACGCGGTCACCACCGCGGCGGCCGAGCTGCGTTTCGTCCACGAGCAGCCGGCCAGCCTGAAGCAGAGCCTCGCCCTGGCCCGTCAGGGCGCCTGGACGACCACCCGGACCGGCCCGCTGCGTCGCGCCGCGGTCGTCCACGTCTGGTGCATCCAGGTGCCCGTCCTGGTCATCGGCGCCCTGATCGCCTGGGCCGCGCGCACCCCGGGGCGCCTCTGGACGGTCGCGCTCCTGGTGCTGACCGTCGCGACCGCGCTCGACCAGATCCCGGTTGTCCGCCTGTTCGTACCCGAGTTCCTGACCTGGCCCTACTGGCCACCCTTCTGCTGGTTCAACTGAGGAGAACGACATGAACGCTGCAGCCTTCGCCGGCACCGGCAGCATCGCCGCACTGGCCCTGCTGTTCGGCCTCTGGCTCTACTACCACGACGACATGCGCAAGACCACGAGCCTGCTGTTCCTCGTTGCCGGGACCGGGCTCGGCGGCCTCATCGGCGCGCTCATCGCCCAGGCCTACGGCGTAGCAGCCAACGCCACACCCTTGGCGACCCGCCTGCTCGGCTTCGGCGGCGCGGTCATCCTCGGCGGGATCGCCATCGTGATGACCCTCGAGGTCGTGATCAAGGGGATCTTCCCGAAGACGGCCAGGCCCAACCGCATCCATCCCTGGCTCGCGCTCGCGGCGCCGACCATCGGTCTCGCCAGCGGGGTGCCGATCCTCTACGGCCTCTACCGCCTGGTCGCCACCGGCATGGGCAACGCCGGAGCCGTCGCCCAGCAGTGGTTCGTGGGGTGATCGACGATGGAAACGCTCGTGCTGGTCGCGCTCATCACCTGGGGACTCGCCCGCTACGCAGGCACCGAGCTCATCGCCACGGCCCGCGGCACCGAACCACCGCGCCTGCGCGACCGCCAGCGCCGCGCCGAGCGCGCCCACGAGCGCCGGATGGCCCGGGAAAGCCGCCGCACCGGCCCCAGCGTCGGCGATGCGCTGGCCCAGCGCATCGCCGATCGCATCGCCCATCCCCGCGGCCCTCGCCCGCCGGGCCCCGCACGGGCAGCGATGGGGGAGTGGTGGTCCGACGCCTGGGGCTACGCCACCGAGCGACGCCGTGAACGCCACCAGCGCCACGCCGACGGTGACCTGCTGCGACAGCGCCTGGCCCGCAACCTCCGCCAGCGATTCGGCGGCACCACCGACCCGCACTGGCGGCCGCGGCCGACCACCGCCCAACGCCCATCCCGCCGCCCTGACAACGCCGACCCGGTCGTCATCGACGCCGAGCCGACCCCAGGCCCGCCCACCGACCACACCGCACCCGCACCGGTCGAGGAGACCCCGAACGACGACGCCCCGGAGGACCTCAAGGAGCCCGACCAGCACGAACCCGACCACACCCAGCAGCCCGAAGCCATCCACACCGACACCGAGCCCGAGCCGCGGCCCGCGGCCGAGCACCAGCCGACCGCCACGATCCACCCCATCCGGAAGGACATCCCGATGACCAGCGCCAACCCGAACCTGACCAGCGGCGAGACCCTCGATCCCGGCAGTGCCCACCACTTCTGCGAGCAGATGCAGAACGTCGGTCAGCGACTCCTGACTGAGCTCGATCAGTCCGTCGCCTCCCTGACGCAGGCAGGCGTCAGCGGAGAGCCCATCCGCCTGCTCGAGCAGATGCGCGAGAACGCCCAGCTGTTCACCAGCTCCGCCGGTGAAGCCCAGACCCACTTCGGCCGGCACCTCAACACCCAGGACCAGGTGCTCAGCGACGACACCCTCGCCGGGACCGTCAACGGCACCTACATGGGCACTCGCTCCTAGCCCGACAGCCCCGCCCCCAGGGCCGGCCCCCGGCCGCTGGGCACCCGCGTCGCGGCGGAGCGGTGGCACTCCGACAGCACTCCGGCACCACAACGACGAAGGGACTTGCGATGCCCAGGCAGCAGAGCGTCGCCGGCACCAACCTCACCCCAGAGGTCCTGGCCCGCGCCCTGCAGCGCCTGGTCGACGAGGACACCAGCGCAGCCACACCCTCCACCGAACTCACCATGCGCCAGCCCACCACCGTGCTGCGCAAGGAGACCCCCCGGCGGTCGGAGATCAGCGATCACCACGATCGCATCCGAGCCGAAAACGCCGCCCGCCGTACCCCCTACCTGGCGACCAGCGCCACGGCCGCCGCCGGATACCTCGGCTGGGGTCTGACCGAGCTCGTCGGCCTCGCCGCCGGCCCCGGCGCCGAGCTGGCCACGACCACCGGCATCGGTCTCACCTCCCTCGGAGCGATCGCCGGTGCCCGCGCCCTGCTCCACAACCGCATCCCGGCCTTCTGGCGCCGGCAGTCCTGGGCTGCAGGCGCAGGCACCGCGGCCTGGATCACCGCCGCCTCCGCCGTCGGCCCCGCCAACTGGACGATGACGGCGCTGCTCGCCGGAGGCGCCGCCGCGACCTGGGCCAGCTGGATGAAGCAGCACAGCATCCCCGATGTCGACCCCAACGCTCCCCAGCTGCCCGAGGCGAGCGACGAGACCACCAGCGGTGACTACGGCGACACGCTGGCCCAGCGCTGGTCCGAGAGCGTCAGCCGGCGCGGCAAGGCGCTGCCCGGATCCATGCTCACCGACCGCGTCGACCTCAGCCGCGCCATCCGCTGGACCGTGCGCACCCCGGCCGGTGACGCCTCTTTCGATGACGTGTTCGGCCGCCGCCCCCGCATCGCTGGCGCACTCGGGGTCTCGGCGAAGAACTTGATCATCGAACCGCACGAGGACAACGAGGCCTGGGCCTACCTGACCGTCATCGTGCGCGACTTGCTCTCCGGCGGCATCCCCTACCGCGGCCCGCGCTACGACAACGGCGTCATCCCCCTCGGCCCGTTCGCAGACGGCGAGGGCGACATGCAGTTCTACGCCGTCGAGGACATCGGCGTGCGCAACGGCCTGGTCACTGGCGAGCCAGGATCGGGAAAGTCAGCCTGCCTCGAGGCGATCGGGCTCGGTATCAAGCAGAGCGGCGTCTGGCACCTGCTGTTCGGCGACGGCGACCCCGACGGTGGGTCCAGCCCCGTACTCAACGACATCAGCGACTGGGCCGAGGCCGGGCCCCGCCAGGTGCTCGCCCAGCTCGAAGCCATCGAGGCCGCTCTGGAAATCCGCAGCCTGCTCAAGTCCACCCTCACCGAGGGCGCCGACGGCCCGGTCCGGATCACCGACCCCTCGCAGCAAAGCCCCCTGCGCAAGCTGCTGCCCACCACCACCATCCCCGGCCTGATGTGGATCATCGACGAGCTGCAGCGCCTCAGCACCGACGACTGGCTCAAAGCGCAGGACTTCATCCCGCGCCTCGAACGCGTCGTGCGGATCGGGCGCAAGTACGGCGTCGCCGTGGTCGTCGGGACCCAGTCCCTGCTCGCCGGCGACTACGGCAACAGCACCGTGCTGCGCGGCTACCTGATGGCCCGCAACCTGTTCGCCTTCCGCAACATGAACCGCAGCGAGAACGCGGTGGTCGGCGGGATGGCCGTCACCCCCGGGTCCCTGCCCCCCGGCGGTGGCTACTGTTTCGCCATCGCCGGTGGCCGCCTGTCGATGGGCCGCGTCGCCTGGGCCCCCGACCTGGGGGAATGGGCCACAGCCCTCCCGTCATGCGCGCTCGACGAAGACACCGCCCTGGCCATGCGCGACTTCCAGCCCGCGATCGAGCAGAGCCCGAGCGCCCGCTTCGCCGCGCAGGTCGAGAAGCTCCACGCCTGGCGGCGCCGCAAGGAGTCCGGCGAGCCCGGCGACTCCCCTGACGCCACCGAAAGCGCCGCTGTTGAAGTCGCTCTGCCCGCGTTCATGCAAGGCCTGCAGATCCCGTCCGCGCTCAGCGCGCAGAACGTCGTCGCGCTGCGCCCACGACCGGCCAGCTCGCCTGCTCCTGAAAGCGCCCAGACCGCCCCGGACATCGAAGGACTCCCCACCAGCCAGCAGGAGGTTCTAGGTGTGATGTCCAGGGAGGTTGGTCAGCCTGGTGACTGGTGGCTGGCCGCCGATGGCGGAGTGAGCGCGGTGGTGATTGTAGAAGTGCAGCCAGCCGGGTAGGGCGTCGTTGCGTTGGCGGGTCGACTCATAGAGTCGGGCGTAGGCCCAGCCGTCGGCCAGGGTCC
>NZ_VRMC01000117.1:0-13129 GCF_008369905.1 Pseudonocardia sp. EV170527-09 | reverse complement strand
TCGGTCAACTCGCCACGTCCCACCACCGGAACATGATCAGCGACCGGGCCTCAAACGATTCGCAGGACACGCCCTAGGAGCCGCGGTGCCCGAACTGCCCGAGGTGGAGGCCCTGGCCCACCACCTGCGTGAGCACGCCGTGTACCGCCCGGTGGCCAGGGTGGACCTGGCCTCGATGAGCGCGCTGAAGACGTTCGACCCGCCGGTGTCGGCGCTGGTGGGACGGGTGGTGACCGGGGCGTCGCGGTTCGGGAAGTTCCTGTCGCTCGACTTCGCCGACCGGCCCGACGCGGGCCCGTTGCACCTGGTCACGCACCTGTCCCGGGCCGGCTGGCTGCGCTGGCACACCACCGCGGGCGTCACCCCGCCCAGGCCGGGCCGCGGCCCGTTGCAGCTGCGGGTGCACCTCGACCAGGTCGGCGGGCCGGGCTTCGACCTCACCGAGCAGGGCACCCAGAAGCGGCTCGCCGTGTACCTGGTGGACGATCCGGCGCAGGTCCCGGGCATCGCGAAGCTGGGCCCGGACGCACTGGAGCTGAGCCGGCCGGGCCTCGACGAGCTGCTCGACGGCGACAACCGCAGGCTCAAGACCCTGCTGACCGATCAGTCGACGCTCGCCGGCATCGGCAACGCCTACTCCGACGAGATCCTGCACACCGCGCGCCTGTCGCCCTACGCCACCGCGTCCCGGCTCGACGCCGCTGCCCGGGACACCCTGTTCGAGTCGTTGCACGCCGTGCTGTCCGACGCGGTGTCCCGCTCGGTCGGCCAGGGCGCCGCCGAGCTCAAGGGAGAGAAGCGCTCCGGGCTGCGGGTGCACGCCCGCACCGGGCTGCCCTGCCCGGTCTGCGGCGACACCGTGCGCGAGGTGTCGTTCGCGGAGAGATCATTCCAGTACTGTCCGACCTGCCAGACCGGGGGGAAACCGCTCGCCGACCGCCGCCTGTCCCGGTTGGTGCGCTAGTGGCGGGCGCGGGAACGGGGGTACTCGCAGTCGTGGACGGATCCACCACGCTCACCCCCTCCATGGCGCTGCTGCTCGTGGTGGCGGTCGTCGTCGCCGTCGTCGCGGTGTTCTTCTTCCTGTGGCAGCGCAACCGGCGCAACACGATGGTGTCGCCGCTGGCCAAGGCCACGTTCTCCGCGCTGCACACGGTCGCGCTGGCCGCACCGGTGCTGCGCGAGGGGCTGTCGTCGCGCTCGGCGTCGCAGGCCCTGCCCTACCTGCGCCAGCTGCTGGAGACCACGGCGATGGCGATGACCGACTCGCGTGGCACGGTCCTGGGCTGGGACGGCAGCGCCGACCAGCACCAGCAGGACGTGCAGACGCTCGCGGACACGGTCGTCCGGACCGGCCGCATGGAGCTGATGAGCCACACCGCCATCAAGTGCAACCAGCCGGGCTGCGAGGTGCGCGGGATCGTCGTCGTCCCACTGGAGAGCGACGGGAACATCATCGGCACGCTGGCCGCGCTCACCCCCTCGACGGCAGGCCCCCCGATGCTGCGGGCCACCGGTGAGGTCGCGCGCTACGTCTCCAGCCAGCTGGAGCTCGCCGAGCTCGACGACTCCCGCGCCCGGCTCAACCGGGCCGAGGTCCGCGCCCTGCGCGCCCAGATCTCGCCGCACTTCGTCTACAACGCGCTGACCACGATCGCCTCGTTCATCCGGACCGACCCGGCCCGGGCCCGTGAGCTGCTCATCGAGTTCGCCGACTTCACCCGCTACTCGTTCCGCTCTGCGGGCGAGTACACGACGCTGCTCGACGAGCTGAACAACATCGAGCGCTACGTACGGCTGGAGAAGGCCCGCTTCGGCAACCGGCTCAACATCAAGCTCCAGATCGACCAGGAGGTGCAGAACGTCGTCCTGCCCTTCCTCGCGCTGCAGCCCCTGGTGGAGAACGCGGTCCGGCACGGGCTGTCCGGCAAGCCCAACGGCGGCACCGTCACCATCCGCGCGGAGAACGCCGGCTCTGAGTGCGTGATCGTCGTCGAGGACGACGGCGTCGGCATGGACCCGGCCCGGCTCAACGAGGACCTCGACGACGCACATCTCTCCGGCGCGCACGTCGGCCTCGGCAACGTCGACGACCGCATGCGCTCGGCCTTCGGCGACAACTTCGGCCTCGTCGTCGACACCAACATCGGCGCCGGAATGAAGATCACGCTGCGGGTGCCGAAGTTCCGGGCGGGCATCCGGGCCTGACCCGGGGGCGACCGTGGGGGCCCTCCGGCGCCCTGCTGGGCTGTACGGGTGAACCAGGCGAGAGCGGGATGTGCCGATCCGGTCACACCACGTCACCCTGTGCGCGCGCGTACGGTGGGACGGCATGGACGTCCTGCGTATTCCCGCGGCGGTGACCTCGCGTCTGCCCGGCAGGCTGGGGGAGTCTGTCGGCCCCCCGGTGGTGTCGGTCGTGCGGCTGCAGGGCGTCATCAGTGCCCAGGCCGCGCCGGTGCCGCGCCAGGTGCTCAGTATCTCCTCGCTGGAGAAGGTGCTGGAGCGGGCCTTCGCGCCCGAGCGGCTCGCCGCCGTCGCGCTGGTGATCAACTCCCCGGGCGGCTCGCCCACCCAGTCCGAGCTGATCGGGAACCGCATCCGCGCACTGGCGGCGGAGAAGGACGTGCCGGTGCTGGCGTTCTGCGAGGACGTCGCCGCGTCCGGCGGCTACTGGCTGGCCTGCGCCGCCGACGAGATCTACGCCTGCTCCACCTCGGTCGTCGGCTCGATCGGCGTGATCAGCGCCGGGTTCGGGCTCGACGGCCTGATCGAGCGGTGGGGAGTGACCCGGCGGCTGCACACCGCGGGCGGGTCGAAGTCGCGGCTGGACCCGTTCCTGCCCGAGCGGCCCGAGGACGTCGCCTGGCTCACCGGTCTGCAGGAGCAGCTGCACGAGCGGTTCACCGGATGGGTGCGCGAGCGGCGCGGGGACCGGCTCGCGACCGACACCGAGCTGTTCGACGGCGAGGTGTGGCTGGGCGAGCGGGCCCGCGCGCTGGGCCTGGTGGACGGCATCGGCAGCGCCCACGACGTCCTGGCCGAACGCTTCCCCGACGCCGAGCAGCGCCCGGTGGAGCAGCGCAGGCCGTTGCTCGCCCGCCTCGGTGCGGGCGGATCCGCGGCCCGGGCCGGCCTCCCCGGCGGTGTCGCGGGGGCCGGGCACGAGCTGCTCTCCGCCCTCGAGACACGGGCGGCGTGGGCCCGTTACGGGCTGTGACACCGGTGACCGTGTGTACCACGGCCGAGCTGCACCCCGTGTCCGGACGGTCACCGATCCGGTTCGTGCCCTGGCATCACGCGCGTCGGCACGTCACCATGGTCGCGGCGCCGGGCGATCATCGAGCGGATGGGCTTCCCGGCGCAGGCTGAGGAAGCAGGATGAGGAGATCGTGGACAGCAACGACACCACTCGCGGACTGGTCGTTCTCGCGGTGGACGACGAGCAGCCCGCGCTCGAGGAGATGGCCTTCCTGCTCGACGAGGACCCGCGCGTCGCGACGGTCCTCAAGGCCGGCGAGTCCACCGAGGCACTGCGCATCCTGAACGGCCGCCGGGCCGGGGCGGCCGCGGGTCCCGGTGCGGGGGGCGGTGCGGACGTCGCCGAGCAGACCGACATCGACGCGGTGTTCCTCGACATCCGCATGCCCGGCCTCGACGGCCTGGAGCTGGCCCGGGTGCTGCAGAACATGGCCGTGCAGCCGGCGATCGTCTTCGTCACCGCGCACGACGACCGCGCGGTCGACGCCTACGACGTGGGTGCCATCGACTACCTGCTCAAGCCGCTGCGCACCGAGCGCCTCTCCGCCGCACTCGACCGGATCCTGTCGACCCGTCGCAGCGGGCCGGTCGAGACCGTCTGCGAGGAGAGCGGTGGCGACGACGAGGTCATCCCCGTCGAGCTGGCCGGCACCACGAAGCTGGTACCGCGGTCCGCCGTGCGCTACGTCGAGGCCCAGGGCGACTACGCCCGGCTGCACACCACCGAGGGCAGCCACCTCGTCCGGATCCCGCTGTCGGTGCTCGAGGACCGCTGGCGCGACGCCGGCTTCGTGCGCATCCACCGCTCGTTCCTGGTGGCGCTGCCGCTGGTCACCGAGCTGCGGCTGGCCGGGTCCGGCTACGTCGTGCGCATCGGCTCCGGCCCGGAGACCGCGGAGCTGCCGGTCAGCCGTCGGCACACCCGTGAACTGAAGGACCGCCTCGTCCGCGCGACCAAGCAGGCGTGGAGCCAGAGGTGAACAGGTCCACCGGCGGCGTCTCGCCGTCGGTGCGTCCGCAGTCCGACCGGGCCGCGGACGATCTCGACGGGTCCGACCGGCCCGGCACCGGACCCGACGCGACGGTCGCCGGCTCCCGCGCGGACCAGGGCGCCCCCGCCCCCGCGTCTGCCCCCGCGTCCGAGGGCCGCCCGGATCCCGTTCGGTCGCGCCCGTACCCGGACGGCGCCGTCGCCGGCCTCGACGCCTGGAACCCGGCGCTCGAACACCGCAACCGCCGGGTCGCTCTCGCACCGGAGCCGGCCGGGAACGCCATCCCGGCCCAGCCACGCGGCTCCTACGCGTCCGGTCCGCACCCGCGGCCGGCCGACGGGTACGGGCCCGGTGGCGGCCCCGGGGCGCGCCCGGCCCCCCGCCCGGAACCGAACGCCACTCCCGGATCCGAGGGCGCCGTTCCGCGCGCCGCCGGTCCCGCTCCGGCCGCGCCAGGGTCCACCGGCGGTCCGACCTCCGGCGGCCCGACGTCCGGAGCCCCGATGCCGGCCGCCTCGACGCCCAGGGCCTCGACGCCCGGCGGCGGCGCGCCCCGTGACACCGCTCCCGAGGACCGCGTCCCCGGTCACCGGGGCCCGGTCACCCCGGGGCCCGGCAACCCGGGTCCTGGCAACCCGGGATCGGGCGACCGGACCTCCCGCGACCGGGAGGCGACCGCCGCGACCGGGGGCCGCGCCGCTCGCCGTGCCCGTCGCGCGGCGGACGAACCCGCCGACGACAGCGGCGCCGGCTGGCTCCAGGCCGAGATCGCCCGTCGTGTCGCGGACCGGGCCCGAGGGACCGGCCGGCACGCCCGTGTCGACCCGTCCGCGACGCCGCACCGGGACCGTGGGCAGGGCGACCCCGACGACGCTCCGGCGCCCCATCCCGACCACGACGACCCGCCCCGCGGCGCCGCCGCTCGTGGCGTCGCGACCGGCGCCGGGACCGCGCCGCCGCCTGCCGTACCCACCACGCCGCCGCCCGCCCCGAGCCCGCACGGCGCGACCCCGCACGGTGTGACCCCGCACGGTGTGACGCCGCACGGCGGCTACGCCCCGGACGACCGCGAGCCCGACGACCGCGAGCCCGACGACCGCGAGCCCGACGACCGTGACCCCGACGCGCGCGAGCCCCACGGCCGGCCGGTCCACCCCACCCGCGCCCGCCCGGCTCGGCCGCGCGCGAACCTCGTGCCGGACCCGTACGCCCCGGAGGGTGTGCGCCCCGGCCCCGGCTGGCCGCCGGCCCCCGCCGCGACCCCGGCCCCGGCCCCGGACGTCGCCGACAGCGGTGAGCAGACCCCGGCCCCGGACGTCGCCGACAGCGGGAAGCAGTGGCCCCCGACCGGCGGCGGCTCCGGCCTTCCTCAGCGCGTCCCGGGCGCGACGTCGTGGTCGAGCACCTGGTCCCCCGACCGCAGCGCGCTCCTGGCGGGGACCTCCGACACCGCGAACGCTGCCGACACCGCGAGCGCCCCCGACACGGCGGACGCGACCGACACGACCGGGGCCACGGACGGCGCGACCGTCGCCGACACGGACCGGGACACGGACACGGCGGACCCGCGCGGCACGGCCGGCAACGGGCTCCTGGCCCGCCCCGGCAGCGCGGACGAGCGCGCAGACGGGACCGAGGACGCGATCGGGGACACGACCGTCGCCGCACCGGCCGACCGGTCGGGTCCCGAGGGATCCACCGAGACCCGCCCGGTCCCCACCCGCTGGTCCGCGGCGGGACGACGCGATCCCGTCGCCCCGACGGCGTCCCGCCCGGATCCCGCCGACCGGTTCGGCCCCGCGGCCGACCGCGCCGACCACGGCGACCACGGCGACCACGGCACCGACTACCGCACCGACGACGAGCTGGACGACGACGACCTCCCCGACGAGGACGAGCTCGACGACGAGCTCGACGAGCTGCGCGGCGGCCCCCTCGAACGCACCGAGGTCATCTGGCGCGCCCCCGAGGTCGACGTCGCCCCGGCTCCCGAGCCGTCGGTCGAGCCCGGTCCCCAGCCGTTCGCCCCGGTCGCCGCGGCGCCCTACACCGGCGCCCGCCCACGCCCGTTCTCCGCCGAGCCCACCGACCCGCCCGCGGCTGCCGAGGAGCCCGGCGACGACGAGCTCGGCGCCGGACGCGTCCGCATCGTGCTCTCCGAGCGCCGCTCGACCGCGCAGTCCTCGCGCGGGCTGTCCGACGTGCAGGACCCGGGCGCCGTCGGCACCCTGCTGCGCAACTCCCTGGTCCGCACCCAGCTGCTGCTCGCGCTGCGGGTCAGCGTCGTCGCGCTGATCGGGCTGGGCGTGCTGCCCGCCCTGTTCATCGCGGTCCCGGTCCTCGGCCAGATCGAGGTGCTGGGCATCCGGCTGCCGTGGCTGCTGCTCGGCGTGCTCGTCTACCCGTTCCTGCTGGGCCTGGGCTGGTGGTACGTGAGCTCCGCGGAGGCGGCCGAACAGGACTTCGCCGACGACGTGGCCGATCGATGAGCCTGACCGCGATCCTGTCGCTGGTCGCGATCGTCCTGGTGGCGGTCGCGTCCTCGGTGATCGGCTCCGTCGCCCACCGGACCAGGCTGACCTCGGACTTCCTCGTCGCGTCCCGGTCGGTGCCGTCGCGGCTCAACGCCGGCGCGATCTCCGGCGAGTACCTGTCCGCGGCGTCGTTCCTCGGCATCGCGGGGCTGATCCTCGTCCAGGGTGTCGACGCGCTCTGGTACGCCGTCGGCTACACCGCCGGTTACCTGTTCCTGCTCCTGTTCGTCGCCGCGCCGCTGCGCCGCTCGGGCGCCTACACCGTCCCCGACTTCGCCGACGCCCGGCTCGCCTCGCCGATGCTGCGCAAGGTCTGCGCGGCCGTCGTCATCGTCATCTGCTGGCTCTACCTGCTGCCGCAGCTGCAGGGCGCCGGGCTGACCGTCGGCATCGTCACCGGTCTGCCCGACTGGATCGGTGCCGGCGCGGCCGGGGTGATCGTGGTCGCCACCGTCGCGCTCGGCGGGATGCGCTCGGTGACGTTCGTGCAGGCGTTCCAGTACTGGTTCAAGCTGACCGCGCTCGCCGTGCCGGCTGTGATCGGCCTGGCCGTCTGGCTCGGCGACGGCCACACCTTCGCCCGCGACGAGCCGCCGGAGTTCCGCGAGCCCACGACCGTCTCGGTCGCCACCCCGGTGACGCTCGAGGCGCGGCTGGTCGTCGACGTCGTCGCCCGCGGCACCGTCGACGGGCAGCCGGTCGACGGCCCGCTGCGCTGGGTCGCCGGATCCGCCCACGAGGTCACCGCCGGGACCGAGCTGCGGTTCGCCGCGGGCGCCCCGGTGCCGGTCACCCGCGGTGCCCCGACCGACGACGAGAGCTGGCTGCGCCCGTTCGCCGGCTCCGATCAGCACCAGCTGCTCGCGACCTACTCGCTGATCCTCGCCACGTTCCTCGGGACCATGGGCCTGCCGCACGTGCTCGGCCGCTTCTACACCAACTCCGACGGCCGGGCGGCCCGTCGCAGCGCCGTGCTCGTCCTGGCGATGCTGGGCGGCTTCTACGTCCTGGTGACCCTGCTCGGCGTGCTGTCGCGGGTCTACACCCCGCAGCTGCTGGTCACCGGCCGCACCGACGCGGCGGTCCTGCTGCTCCCGACCGCGATCCTGGGCAGCGGGCTGCTCGGCGCGCTGGTGGGCGGCCTCGTCGCGGCGGGGGCGTGGGCCGCGTTCCTGTCGACGGCGTCGGGCCTGCTGGTCAGCCTGGCCAGCGTCGTGTCCACCGACGTGCTGCCCCGGCACGGCCGGATGACCCGGCGCTTCCCGCTGGCGACGGTGCTCGCCGGGGTGCCGCCGACGATCGTCGCACTCGTGCCGACCGGCCTGAACTTCGCCGAGGCCGTCGCGCTGGTGTTCGCCGTCGCCGCGTCCACGTTCTGTCCGCTGCTCGTCCTGGGCATCTGGTGGCGCGGGCTGACCGATGTCGGCGCGATCGCCGGGGTCGTCGTCGGCGGGGTGGTGTCGGCCGGTGCGGTCGTCGCGGCACTCGCCGGGGTCGACGTCTCCGGGCTCGGTCCGCCGGCCGACTGGATCGGGGTCCTGCTGTACCGGCCGGCGATCGTCAGTGTGCCGCTGGCGTTCGCGACGATGGCGCTGGTGTCCCGGTTCACCCGGGCGCGCCGCCCGGTCGACGCGGGCCAGGTGCTCCTGCGCCTGCACGCACCCGAACGGCTGGGTCTCATGCGGGACCGATTGGACGACAGGGCCTGACGGGTCTCCGCCGAACGGGTCTACACAGCGTCACCGTTGGGACCGGTGGGTTCGTCCGGACCGGGGTTCTCGTCGGTATCGGCACGCAACGACGTTCCCCGACGCGATACCCGGTCGTTGTTCCGGGTGAAGTGTGTCCCCCGGGGACGCGCCGCGGTCCCCCGGCCACGACGCGGCCCGGCTCCCCGCAGCACGACCCGAAAGGAACCGGCGCCATGAGCAGCCCCGCAGAGCGCTCGGCCGGCACGATCTACCAGCAGGTCCAGGCGAGTCCCGAGTTCCGGGCGTACCGCAGCCGCCTCCGGCGCTACGTGTTCCCGATGACCGCGATCTTCCTCGCCTGGTACCTCGCATACGTCGGTCTCGCCAGCTACGCCCCCGAGTTCATGTCCATCCGGGTCGTCGGCACGATCACGGTCGGGCTGCTCGTCGGCCTCGGCCAGTTCGTCTCCACCTTCCTGATCACGACCCTGTACGTCCGGTTCGCCGAGCGCGAGATCGACGGCCCGAGCGCCGAACTGCGCGCCCGGGTCGAGCAGGCGGAGGTGCGCGCATGACCACGTCCGTACTGGCCCAGGCCGAGTCGGTCGGCTCGGTCACCGCGAACCTCGGGTTCTTCCTGCTGTTCGTGATCGTGACCCTGATGATCGTGCTGCGGGTGAGCCGCACCAACGCCACCCGCGCCGACTACTACACCGGTGGGCACGCCTTCACCGGCCCGCAGAACGGCACCGCGATCGCCGGTGACTTCCTGTCCGCGGCCTCGTTCCTCGGCATCGCCGGGGCCATCGCCCTCTACGGCTACGACGGCTTCCTCTACTCCGTCGGCTTCCTCGTCGGCTGGCTGATGGCGCTCCTGCTCGTCGCCGAGCTGCTGCGCAACACCGGCCGCTTCACGATGGGCGACGTCCTGGCGTTCCGGATGCGCCAGCGCCCGGTCCGCGCGGCCGCCGCGACGTCGACGCTGGTCGTCTCGCTCTTCTACCTGATCGCGCAGATGGCCGGGGCCGGCGGCCTGATCTCGCTGCTGCTGCAGATCCCGAAGACCGACAAGCTCTCGCAGGCGCTGGTGATCGTCGTCGTCGGCGGTCTGATGGTCGTCTACGTGCTGTTCGGCGGGATGAAGGGCACCACCTGGGTGCAGATCATCAAGGCCGGTCTGCTGCTCACCGGCGCCGCGGTGCTGACCACCTGGGTGCTCGGCCGCTACGGGTTCAACCTGTCCGCGGTGCTGGAACATGCCACCCGGAACTCCGAGCGCGGCGAGGCCATCCTCAACCCGGGCCTGCAGTACACGAACAAGATCGACTTCATCTCGCTCGGTCTCGCGCTGGTGCTCGGCACGGCGGGCCTGCCGCACATCCTGATGCGCTTCTACACCGTGCCCTCGGCCAAGGAGGCCCGTCGCTCGGTGGTCTGGGCGATCTGGCTGATCGGCATCTTCTACCTGTTCACACTGGTGCTCGGCTACGGCGCGACGGCGCTGCTGCCGCCGGGGACGATCACCCGCGCGAACCAGAACGACGCCGCGCCGCTGCTGGCCTACGCGCTCGGCGGCGAGATCATGCTCGGCCTGATCTCCGCGGTGGCGTTCGCGACGATCCTCGCCGTCGTCGCCGGTCTGACGATCACCGCATCGGCATCGTTCGCCCACGACGTCTACGCCAACGTGCTCCGCCGTGGCACCGCCACGCCGGACGCCGAGGTGAAGGTCGCCCGCACGACCGCGCTGGTCATCGGCCTGGTCGCCATCGGCGGCGGGATCATCGCCAACGGACAGAACGTCGCGTTCCTGGTGGCGCTGGCGTTCGCCGTCGCCGCGTCGGCGAACCTGCCGACGATCCTGTTCTCGCTGTTCTGGAAGCGGTTCAACACGACCGGCGCGCTGTGCAGCATCTACGGCGGCGTCATCGTCTGCGTCGGCCTCATCGTGATCTCCCCGGCGGTGTCCGGGTCCCCGACCTCGATGGTGCCGAACGTGGACTTCGCGTTCTTCCCGCTGTCCAACCCCGGCCTGGTGTCGATCCCGGTGTCGTTCGCCCTGGGCATCATCGGCACCTTCCTCGGCGGCCGCGAGCGCTTCAACGCCGCTCGCTTCGCCGAGATGGAGGTCCGCTCGCTCACCGGTGCCGGTGCGGTCCGCGCGACCACCGCGCCCAAGGAGGCGCCGAAGCCGACCGCGGTCCCCGCCGAGGACCTCATCGGCATCCCGCGGCGCGAGACCGAGGGCTCCGGTCGGCACCGCTCGCAGCCGCGTCCGCAGCCCCGGCCGAACCCGGGGCAACGGCCGCAGACCAGCCGCCAGGCCGGCGAGCTGTTCGGCAACACCGGTCTGACCGGTGTCCAACCCGTGGTCGGCGCCGACGGACGTCCGGACCGGTACGGGACGGGCCGCCCGCCGGGACCGCAGGGCACCGGCGGGTACCGGCCCGCGCAGGCCACCGGCGGGTACCGGGCCGTCCAGCCGCCGCTGGACCCGAACGAGGTGACGATCCCGCACGGGTCGCTCTACCGCGACGACGGCCGCTGAGCCACGCCGCTCACGGCGGGTTGACGGGGTGACGTGGCAGGATGGCGCCATGTCCGACCCGGTTCCCGCCGTGAGCGTGTCCGCTCTCCCCGCCGACGCCCCGATGCTGGACGTCCGCGAGCTCGACGAGTGGACCCCCGGGCACGCCCCGCACGCCCGTCACCTGCCGATGTCCGAGCTGGCCGCCCGGATGGGCGAGGTCCCCACCGACGACCCGCTCTACGTCGTCTGCCGCTCCGGCGGCCGGTCGGCCCGGGTCGTCGCCTACCTGACCCAGCAGGGCTTCCCGGCGGTGAACGTCGAGGGCGGCATGCAGGACTGGGCCGCTCAGGGCCGCACGATCGTGACCGACGACGGCAGCGCCCCCCGGATCGCCTGACCCGTGTCCGCGCCGGCGCCCCGACGGCCGGGCCCGCCGTGCCCACGCTGCGGCCGGACGGCTCCCCCCGGTGGGGGCGCGTTTTGCCCGTGGTGCGGTCGCTACCTGGCGGCCCTGGACTGGGTGGCGACGACGCCCGGGGGGCCGGCCGCCGAGCCCGCCGCCCGTCGGGACCGCTACACCGGTCCGCCCCGCTATCGCACCGTCCCGCGCTGGGGCCTCCCGGTGGGGCCCTGGCGGATCGCGCCGGTACCCGGTGAGGGCCCGCTCCGGCCGGTCGACCGGGCCCGCGCGCTGGCCGCGCAGCTCGTGCCCGTGCTGTGGGTGGTCGTCGTCGTGTCGGGGATCGCCGCCGTCGCCGAGGTGTGGCGGTACGTGCTGCTGCTGTTCAGCCGGTCCGACGCGTTGTCCCCGGCGGCCGTCGGCGTCTCCGACGCGCTGGTGTGGTTCGGCGGCTGGTCCTCGGTGGTGGCGACGATCGCCGCCGGGGTGCTGATGATCTCGTGGAGCCTGTGGACCTACCGGGCGGCCGCGGACCGTGCGGGGACGCGCGCCTGGCGGAGCCGCCGGTGGGTCGTCGCGGGCTGGGTGGTGCCCGGCTGGAACCTGGTCGCGCCCGGTTCGCTGCTGGCCGAGACCGAGCACGCCGCACTGGACCTGCCACCGGAACGGCGGCCGTCGCCGTCGCGGGAGCTGCTGGTCTGGTGGGCGCTGTGGGCGGCGTGCGTGGTGCTCGGCGCGGTCGTCCTGGTCTGGCGGTTCCGCACCGGCACGCAGGCGCTGGCCGACGGGGTCGTCCTGCACGCCTGGGCCGACGTGCTCGCCGCGGTCACGGCGTGGCGCACGATCCGGGTCGTCCGCCTGCTCACCGCTCTGCTGGCGACGCGGCCGCAGGGTCCCCGGCAGCTGCTGGTGTCGGTGCCGGCGGCAACGGTGGGCGCGGCGACGGCGGTCCCGATCGGGGCGGCGGCCCCGCAGGCAGCGCCGACGGCGGCATCGGGCCCGACCGCGGCGGTGGACCCGGCGGGCTGAACCCGGGTGGACCCGGCGGGCCGAACCCGGATGGGCCTGGCGGGCTGAACCACGGCGGACCCGACGCCGGGGCGGCGTCCGGCCGGACCGCAGGCGTGGGCGGCGGGACCGGTGCCGGGTGGTCCGCCGCGGGCTCGGAGGTGGTCGGCGTGGCCGCCCAGCCCGCGGATCCGGGACGGACCGCCGTCGACGGGCCCGCGGTCAGCGCCGCGTCGGAGACCTCCTCCAGCAGCTTGCGCACCCGCCGCACGGCTCGGTCCGGGCCGCGCACGACCACCGACAGGGCCAGCCGCCCGCCGTGCGGGTCGGCGACGGTCCGCAGCACGTGCCGGTCCGGGCCCGCCTCCAGGACGAGCCCGAGCCGCCCGCCCGCGTTCGGGGCGAGGATCAGCGCGATCCGGACGAGCTCGGCGTGCGCCGCGCCGCGGACCTCGTCGCGGTGGTCGTGAGCTGCGGCGACACCCCGGGCCTGTGCAACGAACGGTGGTTCCGGCCCGACACGCCGGACCTCAGCGTCCGGCGGGATGGGCACTGTGAGTGATGACATCAGACCCTATGGGCTCTGCTGAGAACGAGACGGGTTCGGGTCGGCGGTTCTCGCCCGAGCAGGCCGCCGCAGCGGCGATGGTGGCCGACGCCCGAGCGCGGGGGCTGGAACTGACCGGCCCGGACGGCTTGTTGAAGCTGTTCAC
>NZ_VRMC01000116.1:0-13695 GCF_008369905.1 Pseudonocardia sp. EV170527-09 | reverse complement strand
CCGTTCCGCCGCAGCATCCACCGCCACCGGCTGATCCGACACCGGTTGATCCGACACCGCCGGCGACCGCCCACCACCCGACGTCGACGTCGACTTCGCGGCAGGCTTCGACACAGGAGTCCTCACGGGGTTCGACACGGGGTTCGACACGGGCTTCGGCGTCTCGACAGCGGGAGGGCCGGGAATCGTGGTGGGGATGTGCGCAGCCTGCAGCCAGGACCGCAACGCCGTGGGATGCACCTTCAACGACTCCGCCGCCTGAGGTAACGTCCGCCCCGCCCGGATCATCGTCTCCGCACGCTCCACCACCCGCGCCCGGTCCCGCTCGGTCGGCAGATCCCAACGCCGGCTCGCATCCTCTTCACCCTCCAGAAGGGTGTCCCCGGCCGCGAGCAGGCACCCCACACAGCAGTACAACCCCAACCGCAGGTCCCGGCCACCGTCCAGAGCCCGGCGCAGCAGATACCAGCCGGCCGGGACCGACAACCCGACCGCGACCGCCTTGCACTCCCGGCAGTAGAACGACCGCTCCTCCACCGGCCCCCCACCCACACGATGAGTGCTGTCCCCGACACGGCCACCAGACCGCCGCACCGGCACCCCACCCGACCGGGCCGTCGGGGTCGTCGGGGTCCTTCTCGACCGAGGAGCATCAGAAAAAACAGGCTGGAAAACGATAACCACTCACCCACACACGACAGCACACATTCAGGTGCAACATATTCAGGAACCCGAGCCCGGCAGCGACGATTTCAACGATAATAACATGCTTCGAGAAACCACGTCGCCGATCACTCGTCGTTCCCCGGCCCGCGCTACCGCGTGATGCCGGCGCGGCGGTAGGCCGCGTCCCGGTCGAGACAGGTGACGTGCAGACCGTCCCCGCCGATGGCGATGGTGAGGAGCTGGATCTCATCAGCGGTGTACTGGTCAGGCAGTGCCGTCCCCAGAGCGTGGAACCCACGGTGCAGCACCTCGACAGCGACACTGGCACCCGCATCACGACCACCAGCGACGATCTCGACCCGCACGGTCAAGATCTCACCACCCCGATCATCGGGATCACCACCAGCACCCACCGGAGTGTCACGGGCAGGCCCGGCATAGCCATCAACGATCACCCCACCCCGACACGCCCGGGACAGAAAATCCATCAGCACAGACGAAGCCTGATAAAGATCCTTCCCTGCCAGGATGAAGTCCTGGGAAACGATGACGAGCACATCACCCGACCCCATCGACTCCGACGTCATCGGCTCCGACGTCATTGGCTCGGCCCCCGACCCCGACAACGACTCACCCCGGAGGGGTCTGACAGCGGACAGCGAACAGACACAACCCGCATCCTCACTAGTTCCAGGTCACCGCGATGATGATCATCGCCAGGACGATCGCGTTCCCGAGAACCACCAGCGCACACCACACCCCCGCGTGAGCGGGCCGCCTCGCCACTCCACCAGCGCGACGCGCACGGCGTTCACGACGTTCACGGCGGCACTCACTGCGCCGGTGCTCACACTCGAGGGCGTCGACGAACGCCGCCCGATCGAACACCACGGTAGCGACATCGTCTTCCTCGAACAGACCCGGACACCCGTATCCGGACAGCACCCGCTGACCACGCTGCCCACCCTGACCACTGCTACGGCTGGCGACCACCACGTCACTGTCCGCGACGAACCCGACGGAGGCCAGGGACCCCCACCAACATCACCCGAACCGACGCCCCGTTACCCCCAGCAGCACGACACCGGTCTCACCGCCGATACACCCGCAAACCCACCACCAAACGCGGATTCCACGCCTTCCCCGCCAGCAACAGTTTGTTCCGGTTCAACCAGGCGGTGGCCTCACCCAGATCGGCCTGCAACTGCACCCGCACAGCCTTCGGCAGTCCGGCCGGTCCGCACACCCGCGCCTCCAACAAGGCGCCGATCACCCGCGACAACGACTGCCGAGTCACCAGTGGTGGCCGCCGCCGGTCCAGCACCTGCGAGATCCGCGTCGACAGGACCGTGATGTCGCTGGGGTGGAGCCGGTTGTTCGGGCGGAGCTGCGTCGCCGCCGACACCACCAACCACCCCGCCTGCCCCGACTTCTTCGACACAGAATTCGGTACAGAATTCGGTACAGAATTCGGTACGGAGTTCGGTACGGAGTTCGGTTGGGTCGCCGGCGCCGGTGCAGTCTTCGGCTGTGACGGAGCCGGAGCCGGGGCCGCTGTCGGCTGGACCTGTGATGCGCTCTTCGGCTCGTTCGTCGTCGTCGGCTGCGGCTCGGTCTCCGGGGCCGGGGTGTCGGTGGGCTTCTTCTTTTTCTTCTTCGGCGCGTAGTCCCGTTCAGGGATCGTCCCTGACACCTCACCGGCCACGGTGAAGGACACCACCAGGAACGGCCCCCGGGACAGTTTCTTGCCCATACCCCCGGCGAGACCCTTGAGATAGGCCTCCCACGAGGCCGCGACAGTGAAATCGGCCAGCGTCAACCCGGCCGCCGACGCCACCGCCTCGACCTTCGCGGCCTTGACCGGGCCGGCGATCCCGGTGACCCGCACCGGCACCCGCGCCTTCCCCACCGCCGCTGTCACGGTGTCCCCGACCGCCAGGCCCCGGTTCCAGGGCCGGCCGGCCGGAACGACCGCCGCCCGCTTCCCACCCGCCACGATCCGCCGCACCGCACCCGCACCGAACAACCACACCCGACCCGAACCCGCAGCATCCGCAGCGCTGCCGGCGCCGCCGGGGTCGTCGCTACTCACAGCGGCGGTGTTCACAGCGGCGGTGCTGCTGCCGGTGGGCTCGGGAACCAGGGAATTCATGCCCGGCATTCTCGCCACCCACCGACCGGGACCCACCCACCGGGCTCCCAGTCGGCGGTGTTCAGCCGGCGGTGTTCAGTCGGCGAGGGCCAGGACGAGGGTGTCCGCGGCGGCGCGCTGGGCGGCTTTCTTCGACGTGGCCCTGCCGGCGCGTTCCACGACCCCACCATCGTCGGGCAGGGTCGCGACCGCGGTGATGACGAACACCTGCGCCTGAACCGGGCCCTCCGCGCCGTCGTCACGGAACTCCAGGCTCGCGAGCTGACCGGTCTGACACCAGTTCTGCAACAACGCCGGCGACGCCCGGAACTTCCCCAACAGCAGCCGCAGCCGGGCCGCCCGCGCGGCCACCGGGCCGGCCGCGCTGCGATGCACCCGCAGGCCCACCAGCAGCCGCGGGTTGAACGCCGGCCCCGCCACGAGCAGCTTGTTCCGTTCCAACCACGCCGTAGCCGGACCGAGATCGCCGCGCACCCGGGCACGCTCGGGCGCCGACAACCCGGCCGGGCCACACACCCGTTCCTCCAACAACGCATCCACCACCCGCGACACCGCCTGCCGCATCGCCGCCGCCGGCCGCAACCGGTCCAGCACCTGCTCGACCCGCCCCGACACCACCGGGACATCAGCCGGGTGCAGCCGCGACCCCGCCCCGATCGACACCACCGCCCCCGACCCCGGTGGCCCCGACGGCCCCGACGGCCCCGACGGCAGCGTCACCACCAGCCACTGATCCGGGGCCGTCATCGGTGTCGGCTTCGGCTTCGGCGGCGCCGGTGGCGGCTTCTTCGGGACCGGGGGCGGGGCGGGTTTCCGCTTCCGCTTCGGCGACCCGTACCTGCGCTGAGGGACCGTCCCCGACACCGCACCCGCGGGCTCGAACGACACCACCCAGAACGGGCCCGACCGCTCAGCATCCGCGGCCCGCTCAGCGTCGGTGGCCCGCTCAGCGTCGGTGGCCCGCTCAGCGTCGGTGGCCCGCTCAGCGTCGGCGGCCCGCTCAGCGTCGGCGGCCCGCTCAGCGTCGGCGGCGGTGGCGGGGGCGTGGGCGGAGGTCTTCTCGAGTCGGGTGCGGAAGTAGGTGTCCCAGGACCGCAGCACGGTCACATCGGCCAACGCCACCCCGACCGTCGACGCGGCCGCGGCCATCCCGGACGGGGCGGTCGGGCCGCCGACCCCGGTCAGCCGGATCGGGACCCGACCATCGGCGCCGTCCACGACCACCGACACCACCTCCCCGACCCTCACCCCCGGGTTCGCCGGCGCCGACACCACCGCCGCCCGTTTCCGCCCCGCGGCGATCCGGCGCACCGTGCCCGCACCGAACCGCCACACCCGCCCCCCACCCGCAGCGGGACTCTCACCAGCAGCAACACCCGCAGCGGCACCCGCAGCGGCACCGGGGGCGGCACCGGGGGCGGCACCGGGGGCGGGGTCAGGGGCGGGGTCGTTCATGCCCGGCATTCTTGCTGGCCGTCTCGACCCGCGCACCAGCCCGGTCGTCGGTGGCCTGGTAGCGGCCGCGCCCGGCCCGGGCGATCAACCCGGCCCCGATCAGGGTGTCGAGGGCGGCGTGCACCGCCGCCCTCGACCCGCACGACGCCGCCACCAACGCCCCCGTCGACACCGCCCCCGTTGACACCGTGCCGGCCCGGATCAGGGCGAGGACCTCGACCGCGACCGGCGACAACCCGACCTCGGCCCCTGTCTCGGCCCCTGTCTCGGCCTCGGTCTCGGTCTCGGCCTCGGCCACACCAGCAGCAGCAACGGCAGCGGCAGCGGCACTCACCGGCGTGCTGGTGCGGTGTCCCCACGGGGCCCGCACCAGCACACCACCACCGCCGCCGCCGGCTCCGGTGCCGGTGTTGTCGGGGAGGTCGTGGGTGGCGCCGCGGCCGCCGATCTGCCAGCGCCCCGCCACCGGCGGGCCGAGCACCGCGGTGAGCGCGGCCTCATCGAGGGGGTGCGGGTCGGGTGGGGCGAAGAACCGGTCGAACGCCCCGGTCGCGGTCAGTGCGGGCGCGGCCCGCCCGGTCGCGGCCATCCGGGCCGCGTCCGCCTCGGTCGGCAGCCAGTCCCAGCGCACCGGCGCATCGACACCGGAATGCACGGCCATCCCCGGCACCGGACGGCCGTCATCACCGATCGGGAGTTCGGCCGGGTCGAATACCAGTCCCGGGACCAGCTCGGATGAGGATTTCGAGGTGGTGCGGAACGCGATCACCTGCGACGCGAACGCCGACCGAGCATGATCGTTCCCCCACTGGGCCTGCCCCTGGGACTGGTTCAGCGCCACCGCCCACACCCCCAGCGCGCGGACGGTGTTCACCGCACCGGTCCAGAACTGGGCGGCCTTCGCATCCGCGGCGACCAGGGAGTACTCGTCGTGCAACACCATCCACCCCGGCACCGAGGCACTGGGGAACAGCAGGTCCGAACCCAGATCAGCGGCGATCCGGGCGCGGGCATCCAGCAGCGCGGCCATCAGCTTCGGCAACTCGAGAACCGGGGCGCGGCCGATCACCGCCACCCGCGCCCGCGACGCCAGAGCGGTCGAGGAGTTGCCTTTCGGGTCGGCGTAGACCAAGTTCAGCACACCGGTCGAGAGCGCGCTGACCGTGAGGATGTTCGCCGCCGCGGATTTCCCGCCGCCGGTCGAACCGACGACCATCGTCGGCACCGTGCCCCGGTCGTCCCACATGACCACATCGACCTCACCGCCACCATCAGAGCGCCGCGCCGGACCCGTGATCACACCCTCGGCCGTGCGCGGGCTGGTGAACAGCCGCGGGGTCGCGACCGGATCGGAGCGGATGATCGTCAACCGGGCCCGGCACGCCCCCTCACCCCGCCCGGCCGGGGCGAACAACACCCGCTCGACGTCCTCCCCCAGCCCACCCGCCAGCCGCGCCCGATGGGATTGCAGATCGGCCAGGGTGTGCACGCCGCGGCGCAGCACCACATCGAACCGCGTCGTGTAAGCGTCGTCGACCCGGTTGGTCAACCGCGATCCCGGCACCTTCCCGTCTTTCGCCGCGTTCGTCTCCGCCCACGCCACACAGTAAGGATCATGCTCGGGCGGCGGGGCCGCCACCGGCCCCGGATCGGGTGCTTCCAGCCGGGCCACGCCCGGCCCGACCGGGTGGGACCGCCACCACCGCGCCCCCACCACCGACGTCCCACAGATCGCGGCCGCCCCCAGCAACGGCGACGGACCCGACACCACCAGCCCCCAGGCCAGCGCCGACGCCCCGGCCGCGCCCGCGGCCAGCTCCGGCCACCACCGACCCACCACCGACCGGTAGCGGGCGGCGAGCGCACCCGCCGCGACCACCGGCACCGCCGCCGCCGGCACAGCCAACACCCCCGGCGCCGTCCCGGCCAGCACGGTCAACGCCGCGCCCGCGTAATACCCGCCCACCCCGGCCGCCCCGGCCACCCCAGGTGCCGCCCACGGCCACCGCCGCCGACGATTCCGCTCGACCACCCGCACCCGACGAGCGTTCTCAGCTCGATCATCACCACCACCCGCCCGACCGGCACCGTCCAGGACTCCCGAGCCGTCCTGGGCATCGTCGGCCTGGTTCGCGCGGTTCTCGGCCCGCCGCTGCGCCCGCAACTCGGCCCGCAGCTCGGCGCGCTGCTCGGCGCGCTGCTCGGCGCGCTGTGCGGCGCGTTGTGCGGCGTGGGCGAACCGCGTCGCCCGCGACACACCACCACCAGCGGTGGCCGCAGCGCAGCGGCCACGACGGCCACGACGGCCACGACGGCCACGACGGCCACGACGGCCACGAGACTCACCCATGATCCACATCCTTTTCCGTGCAGGTCGGAACCGATGCCCGGCAGCAGGCAGGACAGCACTGGCGGTAGGTCCAGGGCACCCACCCGCCCGGTCAGCTGTGGCCCAGTGATGCCTTCGACGCCCTCGTGATCATCGAGTTGGCGGTCAGCGCGTCCAGGACGGTCTGTCCGCCGGCGCCGACCTTCTCCGCGGTCGTGACCAGGGCGTCGATGACCTGGGCCTGGCACGACCCGGCACCGTCGAGGGCGTCGAGGCCGGTCCAGCCGTAGGTCTCGAACTCGGCCGCGATCGACCGATGCGAGCTCCCGAGTCCTTCCAGGTCCGACGCGGCGTCGCGCAGGGCGGCGGTGATCGACTCGAAATTCCCGTCCGCGTTCAGTGCACTCACAGTCCACTCCATCCGTTGCATACCGTATTTGTGCTGGTCACAGCCACACCCCAGGGCTGGGTGAGCGGGTTCAGGTGAGGACGGCGTGCGGTCCGGGGACGAACGGGGCCTGGTCGTAGGCGGCGCGTCCGGCGTCGCCCTGGGCTTTCATCGCTGCGGCGGTGTCGCGGTAGGACGCCTCCCACGCCGACAGCACCGGACCGCACTCCGCGAGCGGGCCGGTGACCTCGGGGCCCCAGCCGGCCCCGGTCAGGCGGTCGGTGAATCCGGCCAGGTTCGCCGCGAACACCGCGACCTCGTCCGCCGCCGACGTCAGGCGGGTCACAGCCTGCTCATACATCTCACTCACTCCAGTCCCACTCGGTGCAGTCGGTGAATCAGGGCGATCCGGCGCCCCGGCCGGGCCGCCACCGGTCGTGCTGTCGTTATCGGTGGTCACAGGGACCTCGGTGGTGTCGATGGTGTCGGTGGTGTCGATGACGCCGTCGAACACACCGGCCGGGTCGGGCCCGGACGGACGGCCGCCCCGGTCACGACCCCGGCCAGGGCCCTGGCCGGTGCCCTCATCAGTGCCGATGGCCGGGTGGTCCGGGCGGCGGCGGGCACCCCGCCCGACCCACGGCCGCACACCACCAGTGCTGCCCGGGTCCCCGGGCCCGCCGGTACCACTGCTGTCAGGGCGGCCGGTACCGCCGGTACCGCCGGTGCCGCCGGGATCGTCGGTGCCGGTGCTGGTGGTGGTCAGGCCGCGGGCCGCCGCCCACCGTTCCCGGGCCCGGTCCGCCCGATCCAGGCGGCGTTGCTGGGTGTCGCGCCAGCGGGCGTCGCGCTGTGGTGCGGTCTCGTCGAACCAGGCCCGGCGCCGGGCCGCACGATGCTCGCCGCGGTGCTGCGCGGCCCGGCACGCCTGCGCCCACCGCGATGCCACGAGCAGCCCGAACGCGCCCCGCCCGACCGGGCGCCCCGACCCGGTGCGGGCGCCGCCGCCGCGGTCGTGGCGCATCCGCGCCCGCACCAGCCCGGGCGGCTCTTTGCCGTTGCTGTAGGCGGCGGTGTCGGTGCGGCCTTTGGTCACGAAGAACGCGACCACGACACAGGTCAGGAAGAACGCCTCCACCCCCACTCACCTCCTGCTTTCTTCTCGGGTGTCATCGGGTGCTGTGTCAGGTGAGGGCGGCGGCGAAGGACCCGACCAGGGCATCCGCGGCGCCGTAGAGGTTCGGGATCGTCGACACGACGGTGCCGACCACACCGAGCCCGGCCACGACCAGCAGCGACTTCGTCCGCGTCTTCGCCGAGATGCCGCCGCCACGCAGCCGGGCATAGGCCCACAGACCGACCGCGAACCCGACCGCCCCCACCGTCGACACCCCGACCAGCTGCGCGGTCGCCGCCCCCGCCCCCGACACCGCACCACCCGCCAGGGACGACAACAGCCCGCCGATCCAGCCGGCGCCGGCGCCACCGACGCCGAACCCGCCGACCAGCGCACACACGGCGGCGACCTTGTCCCACTCGATTCCCTGACCAGGGACATCCAGGTAGACCAGCAGGACCGCGAGGACGCACAGGACCGCACCCAGCGACAGCATCGAACTCGGGATCAGCACCGACCACGACATGACAGCACCTTCGTTTCGGTAGACAACGCTTCAGTAGGCCAGGGCGAGCAGGACCACGACCGCTGCGACGAGGACGAGGCCGATCGGTTTGTCCCGGACCACGTTCAAGATCCAGTCCAGGGGGAACAACACGGCGACCGCGGCCAGGACCAGGAGCGTGTGGGCGGCGCGCAGTAGTCCGCCCTCACCGGTGGTCCAGTCGCCGTGGCGGGAGTAGGCCCAGGTCTGGGCGTACGACGGCGGCACCGAAGTCCAGCGCGGGCGGGCCGCCAGGACGCGTTCGACAGAGTCGAGGACCCGTTGATCCCACGGAACCAGCGGCGTGACCGTCTGCTCGTCCGCTGTCGTGGTCGACGCCTCGGCGGGCAGCCCGGAAGACTTCTCGGCGGTGCCGGCGCTGGTAACGGCATCGACGCTGGTGTCGACGCTGGTGTCGACGCTGGTGTCGACGCTGGTGTCGACGACGTAGAGGCCGGGTCGCGGCGCGGGCTCAGCGGTACCGGCGACCTCGGTGTCGGGCTCGGGTGGGTCAGGCTGCGGAGTCGGCTGCGGAGTCGGCTGCGGAGTCGGCTGCGGAGTCGGCTGCGGAGTCGGCATCAGACTGGTCCTTCCTCGACTGGGATCGGGCGCGGCGGCGGATCACCACACCCGCCGCGCTCTCCTGCGCGGTGTGCACCTCGGCCAGGAGGTCGGCGAGGTCGTCGGCGGCCCGGTCCAGGCGCCGCGCCACCTCCGCTGCCACCGACTTCGTCGACGGGCTGCTACTCGCGCTGGTCACGGTGGCCGGGAGTGCGGCGCGCAGCCCGGACACCACGGCGACCAGGCGCTCGACCGGTGCGCGGGCGCGGCCGTAGGCAGTCGCGAACGCCGCCCGCTGCACCGACACCCGACGCAACCGGTTGTGTGCGACCCGCGCGGTCACCGGCGCACTCCCGGTGTCCTGGCCGGGACACCGGACGCGGCTGCGACGAGCCCGGCACCACAGACCAGGACCACCACCGCCGCGACGGCCATCACCAGCCGCGGACACGACCCATCCACCGCGGTCGGGAACAGGGCTTCGACCAGCACGAACACCCACCACCCGGCCAGCCCGACCCCGGCCAGGACCGGGACCGCGGCCGAGGACACCAGCTGGGTCGAGGCGTGCCGGGGGCGGCGGACCCGCACCCGGTCCGGCGGGAACAACGCCGACTGCACCGCCGACGCAGCCGCGCCCGGTTCCGGGGCCGGGGCCGGTTCCGGGGCCGGCCACTCCGTCACCGGCGGAACCGGGACAGTCGGCTCGACCGGCTGGGTCGGCGCGGTCGGAGGCGCCTGCAGGGGCGGCTGAGACTTCTGGGTCTTCTGAGTTCGACGGGACGAAACGTCAACGGGCATGACGAGACACACCTCACACACGAAAGGAAGAAAAAAGGGGATGTTGAGGCAGGAACCGGACACCGACAGGTGGGGTGGGGCGCGCCACGACCTACCGGAGGCAGGCCGCAGCGGGGACTCGGGTGTCTACCGACTACAGGACACGAGCCGATACAGCGCTAGACACCACTAGACACGGTGCTGGACACGACGTCGAATGGACCGGTCGGGTGGTGGACCAGCTGACCCACGGCCCAGTGACGGCCCGGTCAGGGTGCGGGCGCGCCCGCCCGGGGGACCGGCGGCGGTCAGACTGCCACCGCGGTTCGGGACAGCACGTCGTCCAGCGTCCCGGGTAGCCGCCCCGGCAGCGACTCCGACAGCGTTCCGGGGCGGGGACCAGGACGCGCGGGCCGTGACCGGCGGCCCGCGGTGCGGGGCGGGCGATCCGGGGCCGGGCGAGGTGTCCCGGCGGGCTCGGCCGCCGCAGCGACGGCGTGATCAGGGCGCGCCGTGGGCTGCCCGACCAGCTCGACCGGGGACAGGATGGCGGTGACGTGCTCGAACGCGTCCCCGGCCAGCTGGGCGCGGCCCTTCGCGACACCGAAACTGCGGCGGATCGCCTCCCGCGACACCGCGGTCGTGCCGGTCTCGCTGGTCGTCGCGGTGAGGTGGCCGTCGGCGACCGCACGCCGGGTCCGCTCATACAGCACCACGGTGTCCGCGCAGGTGTCGTCCAGGCGGCCCGGACCGGTGCGGTCGTCGTGCAGGTCGTCATACAGGTCGGTGAAGATCGGCCCGAACACCGCATGCAACACATGCGCCACCACCACCGCGGCGGCGACGAGGAGTGGCGGCAGGGCGTGGGCCAGGGTGGTGCCGGGTTCGAAGCCGTAGCGCAGGCCCCACGGCACCACCGTGAGCGCCATCGACGCCCCGGCCAGGCCCGCGTCCAGGACCCAGAGCCCGCGGGGGACGGCACGGCCGTTCTGCACCGCGGTGAACCCGACCAGCAGGGACACGACCAGCAGGACTGAGGCCATGGGCTCGATGAGGTAGCCGTACCACGGGCCACCGACACCCACGACCCCGTCGTGGACGACGATCGACATGAACAGCACACCGAACGCGATCAGCACCGGCGGGACACACGACAGGCCGACGTAGCGGCGGTAGGTCGCGGTCAGACGCCGGTTCGGGTCCAGCAGCCGGTCCTTCGACACGGCCGCGCGGCCCGACCAGCGGGCCTCGCGACGCTCCCGCCGCGCTGCGGCGATCTCGGCCAGGCCGGCACGGCGACGCTCGGCCCGCTCCGCAGCCCGCAGGCGTTCGGCGACCCGACGGTCCGCGCGGCGTTCCCGCGCCGACCGGGCGGCGGTCAGGGCCGGGTCGTCCTGGAGCTCGACCACCGCCCGGGCCTGGGCGACCTCCCGGGCCAGACCACGCACACCACGACCACCCGGACCGAGCACCAGCTCGGGCTCGTGGTCGAGAACCGGATCGGGGTCGAGAACCGGCGCACCGTTCAGCCCGCTCATCGGGTCCACCCGACAACAGCCGGACGCGGCAACGGCACACCAGCGACCGCCGACCAGATGCGGTCGACGAGGTGTTCGGTGACACCGTCGGGAAACCATCCACGCAGCTCAAGGGCACAGTCGGACAGTTCAGGAGGGAGTCCCGCGTCTCGGCGCGGGAAAGACTGATCATGCACGCGCCCCTGGGGTGGAGCGTCGCGCCGTACACGGGCAGGATGCCGCATAGCCGTTCACCTGTCATTTCAGGTCGTTCGGTTAGACCGGCGCCCCGGGATTCACTCCGGGGTGTCCGGTCGCCCACCCCGGCAGGCCGCCGACGCAGACGCTTCCCTGTCTAGCGCACCACCGGCCCGCGAGGCAACCCCCGAGCCGCAACCCACCGTCACCGGTCCTGCGCGGACGGCAGCCGAACACCACGACCCGACCCCGACGGCCGGCGGCCGGGTCCTGCGGACAGCCAGCCCACGACACGGTCCTGCGGACGGCAATCCAACACCACGGCATTTCCCGCGGAAAGAAAAGCGGCGACGCACCGGTGTCGGTTTCCCGATCACGCCCCACCATCGCCAGAACCCCTCTTTTTTTCGCGTCGCGCTCACCCATCGCGCCGAGGGGGAATCATTCGGACTCAGGGAATCCGCTCGGGCCGCCAGGCGCGAGAGACACACCAGCCCAGCCGCCGACGAACGAGCCAGGCAGCTCCGGGTGAAATGCGGATCGGCGACCGCGAAACCGAGACGGAATCCCCACAGGGAACCGACGTGCCGGGCGGCTGCCGTCCCACACGACCCGCCGTCCGCACAGGACCTGGTGACTGGGTGTGGTTGCTGATCGTCGCCGACACGAGGTTTGTCTTGTCTTTGTCTTGTCGCTGGACGAGTTCTGGACGAACACGGGTCGGGTGGGGCCTACGCGTGTGGGGGCTCGCGCGCGCGTAGGCCCCACCCCGGGTTGTCTCGTCTGGACAACCCGACAAGACAAATTCTGGACAAGCGGCTGGACGAACCTGGACAACCAGACAATCACCCGGAGTGATCGCCGGGGCGGGCGGGGGCAGCCCCGACGAGGTCCCGGCGGACGGTCGCCCGGGCCCTGCTCGATCGACCCGGCCGGCGTGCCGGAACGCCATTCAGGGATAACCAGCCGGAGCGGACCGGGACCTAGTCCGACTACATTCTGAACAATCATTAGGCATTCACCGTTTCCCTCTCGCCGCTGCCGCTTCTGAGGGATCGTCTGAAAGTGAGTTCCGGGCGCACCGTTCCGTTTTCGGATCGAGTGGCTCTGCCAGTTCTCCGGCGGGGCGGCGAAGAGGTGAAGAAGTGCCCGGAGCGCCGGAGTCAGACTCGGTGAGAAATTGATGCCGAGCGGGATTGGCGGTGAACGCGTGCTTCCGGGCGGGGTGGTTTCTCGGCGCCCCGCGGGCGCCGAGCCGGGAGCGGGCGCTCGCCCTCCGATCTCGCCTGCTCCGGACGCGGCCGTGTTCCCGAGACGACGCCCGCGAGACGACGCACCCCGGCGCTGGACTCGACTGCGGCCGGGATGCGCCGTGTGCCCGAACCCGAGCAAGGTCGTTTTCGGGCGGTCGGTGCGACTCACTTGCATGGTCACCTGCGGAGTGCCGTCAAGGTCGCCCTGGTCAGGCGTGGTCGCGCTTGTTGTTGCGCGGTCGGGGAGCCTTACGCGGGCCGCGACGGCCATCGATGCCTAAGTCCGGGGGGAGTTCCCCGTTCTGGGCTGCTAGGGCTAGCAGCCCTCCTACTGCTCCGACGGTGGCCCCGGTCCGTTCAGCGATCTCTCCGCGTGTCAGCCCCTCACGGCGGAGCGCGACGACGCGATCGCGGCGAGCCTTAGCTCGCGCCAGGTACTCGGCTCGCGGCTCAGCGACGAGGGCACGGACGGTGCGGGGAGTGACCCCGAGCTCTGCCGCAGCCTCGCGGGCAGTCATGTTCCGCCGGCCTGGGGTCGCGGCACTCACGAGAGCAGCAGCCCAGCTGCGGTTGAGCGGAGCTGCACCGCAGCTTCGCTCGACTGTGCGCCGCGTGCGCGACCAGCCGCAGCGACGCTCTTAGCGATGCTCTCCGAGCTGCGGGCGCGGCCGCCTTTGCGTCCGCGTGCGGCTTGGATGGTGGAGAAGGTGGCTTCGTAGACGACGGGGCCGTCGG
>NZ_VRMC01000115.1:0-14477 GCF_008369905.1 Pseudonocardia sp. EV170527-09 | reverse complement strand
TGATCTTCGGTCCGACGCGCCGGACCAACGACAAACCAGCTCGTACCTACAGCGACATCAGAGCCCGTACGCGGACATCATCGAGATCGAGCGAGGAACGGCTCAGCCTTCCTCGGCGGTCCTGGACGCCGTCGCGCAGGCGCTCAGGATGAGCGAGGACGAGCGCGCCCATGCGTTCACCCTGGCCGGGCGGTACCAGCCGCACCGCTCGTCGCACGTGGCGCTCCTGCCCGCCATGCGCGATCTTCTCGGGCGGTTCGGCGATGATGTTCCCGCCTACGTCACCACGGATCTGCAGGTCGTTCTCGCACAGAACGACGCGGCAGCCGAACTGCACGGCCCCATTCCCGCGTCCTCGGAGTTGACCGACAGCTACGTCTATCGGTGGTTCACCGATCCGGTCGTGCGAGCACAGTTCGACGACGACTACCACGACGCAGAGGCGAACGCGCTCATCGCCGATCTGCGGATCGGCGTCGCCCGCCGCGGACCGAACGACCCCGACGCGGAGACACTGATCGGAGCGCTCACCACGCGGAGCCCGTGGTTCGCCCGGCTCTGGGCCCAGCAGGACGTCGCCATCCGACGGAACGAGACCAAGAGGTTGCACCACCCGGAGCGGGGACCGCTGGCCTACGACTGCTACGCATTGCTCAGTGAGGATGGGCAGCAGCGACTCATCTGGTACGCCCCCGTAGGGAGCGCCGAGACGGACGGCAACGGAGTTCCGCCCGCGCCGATGTGACGGACATCCCCTACTGTCGTTCGCCGGCTCGCCCATTCCTCGAAAGCGTAGGTATGACGGCACACCGGAGGCGGTGGACGCTCGTCCTCTGGTCGCCCGACCAGGACAGCGGCAGCAGGAACAGGCCGGTGAGTCCGAAGGTGCTCGGCTCTCGCCGGGCCTCGCCGCCGTGGCCTCAGCCCTGCGGCGGGCCGCAGAAGGACTGCACCGAGTCGGGCTGTCGGAGAGGGCGGCCGCGACGTCCGGTATACGCCCTCTCGACGCCTGACGTCGTGGGCCCTGGCAGTCGCCCCGGCCGTGGAGGACGACTCGGAGAAGGTTCACCTGCGCTGCATCGCCAGAGCCGAGGACCGGCCCGCCGAGACGCTCGCACTGTTCAGCCGGTTGGAGGCGATCCCTATTACGTTGGTCTCCTCCCGCTCGATGTCTTCGCGAGCTGGCCTCCGTCGTCGGACTCGACCAACTAGGTGGCCAGTCCCCCAGTTGTTCCTTGTCACTACGTCACAGGACCGGTCTTGAGCTGGGGAAACAGATGTGACAAGGGGAGTGACAACGGAGCGACTGTCACCCGTGGCCCCACTGTTCAAACGGATCGTCCCCGAATATGCCCCGAACTTGGCGCTGCGTTCGAAGCTGAACTGACATTCTTGGTGGTCATCGCCGCATCCGTGCCGTGGGCTCCCGCCCTCCGGAGCGAGAGCGCAGGTTCGAATTTTGCCGGGGCACGTCAACGCTCGACGGAGAACGAGGTCCCTCACCTGCTGACACAGGGCGAGGGGCCTCGTTCGTCGTGCCCGGGGCATCAGCGCCCGGTGCGGCCGTCGATGCGCTCGCGGAGGATGTCGGCATGCCCGGCGTGGCGTCCGGTCTCCTCGATCATGTGCACGATCAGCCAGCGCCGCGACGGGGCCGACCTCCGTCCCGCGGGCAGCGGCGCCGCCCGGTCCAGGTCGGACCAGGTGTCGATGACCGCGTCGGCGCGGGCGGTGGCCTCCCGGTAGGCGGCCACGACGTCCTCGGCGGTGTCCTCGTCGCGTGGCCGAAAGGTCGCGGGCCAGTCGCGGACGGCCTCGCCGAGGAAGTAGTGGCGTTCGACGTGCGTCAGGTGCGTGAGCAGGCCGAGCAGGCTGGTCCCCGAGGGGACGCCGGGCTCGCGGGCGGCGGGGTCCCCGACGCCGTCGGCCTTGGCGGCAACCGCGCCGCGGAGGTGGCCCAGGAACCCCGTCAGGACGCTCTTCTCGTCCGCGGCGTCGCGCGGGAGGGCGGTGTCGTGGTGTCGGGGCACGGTCAGCTCCGGTGGGTGCGGGCGTCGCCGGCGCGGCGCAGGGCCAGGACGGTGTCGACGACGGTGGCGGTACGGCCGTCGGGGCCGCTCGCGAGGCGCGTGGGCTCGTCGGCGCGCTCGACGGTCCACCCGTCGGGGTCGAGACCAAGCCCGGCGGCGATCTCCGCGGCGCTGGGGTGGCGGGTGCCGGGGTCCTGGTTCCACGACCAGGGTGCGACGGACCCGTGGTCGACGACGAGGAGCAGCCCGTCCGGGCGCAGCGCGTGGGCGGCGGTCCGCAGCACCGCGTCGCGGTCCAGCGTGAACGGGGTGTGCAGGTACTGGGCCGAGACCAGGTCGAACGTCCCGTCCGGGAACGTCGTCGCGAGGTCGTGGCGCTCGGCGCGGATCCGCGCGGCGAGCCCGTGGGCGCGGGCGCGGCGCCCAAGCCCGTCGACGGCGGCGTCGGAGATGTCCACCGCCGTGACGTGCCAGCCCCGTCGGGCGAGCCAGATCGTGTCGCCCCCGGCGCCGCATCCGAGGTCGAGCGCCGTTCCCGGTGCCAGCGGACCGGCGACCTCGGCGAGCAGGGGGTTGGCGCGGGTCTCTGCCCCGTCGCGGCGGCGGTACAGCTCGTCCCAGAAGGTCTCGGGATCGGACGCGGTCGGCATGGGGTCCATCGGTGGTTCCTCCGGAAGGGGTCGGTGTGCGGTCGGACGGGTGGCCGTCACGACAGGAAGGCGAGCAGCTCGGCGAGGACGAACCCCGGGTTCTCCTCGGGCAGCCAGTGCCCGCTGCCGGGCACCTCCACCGCGCGGACCAGGTTCGGCAGGCGCGACTCGACGGACGGTCTCGTCGACTCCAGCAGCCCCTGCGCGGTCATCAGCATCGTCGGCGTCGGGACGGGGGCGGCCGCGGTGTTGTCGCGCTCGTCCCGGTCGAGCGCCCGGTAGAGCTCGAAGCCGCCGCTCAGGACATGGGGTCGGCTGTAGGTCCGGGTGAACTCGTCGATCTCCCGCTCGTCGAACGGCGGCGCCGTGCGGCTGCCGCCGAAGCTCTCCCCGTCGAGCGCGACCTGGGCGTAGAACAGGCTCAGGTACTCGCGCACGTCGTCGGCGACGACGGCCTCGGGCACGACCCGCTTGGTGTGGAAGGCGATGTGCCAGCTGAACGTGCGGTACCTCGCGGCACTGAGCACGGGCCCCGGCAGCGGGTAGTCGAGGTGGGCGTAGCGCAGGACCTCGTCCGGGTACTGGGCCGCGTACCGGAACCCGACCCCGGCGCCCAGGTCGTGCCCGACGACGCGGACCTCGCGCAACCCCAGGTGACCCGCGACCAGTCCGTGCACGTACTGGGCGAGGGTGGCCTTGTCGTAGCCGGTGGGGACACCCTCGCTGTCCCCGAGTCCCGGCAGGTCGACCGCGTAGACGGTGTGGTGCTCGGCGAGGGCGGGCATGATCGGCCACCACGCGTACCAGGACTGCGGCCAGCCGTGCAGGAGCACCACGGGCGGGCCGGTCCCGCCGGCGACGTAGTGCATCCGGACCCCGTCGACGTCGGCGAACCCGTGCCGGAACGTCCCGTCGAACTCGGGGTCGTCCCGGGTGGCGGCGTCGAACCCGGTCGCGCCGGGCGGCACCGGTGCCGGGCCGGCGTCCGGGACGCCGCCGGTCCCGCAGCCGCCCGCGAGGACCAGCACGGTGAGGGCGACGACCACGCCATGACGTCGTGGGCCCTGCCCACCGCCCCTGCCGCGGAGGACTGTTCGGAGGAGGTTCACCTCCGCAGCATCGGCGCCCGCCTACCCGAGCTGCAAGAAATCTTGCGAATCGGCAATCCAGCGGCGTGGCCGACACCCGCCACGAGGTACGCGCCGCGGGTCACGACCCTGTGCGACGACAGCCCCGGGTCAGTGGACCCAGCCGCCGGTCGAGCACCTCTGGGCACAGCAGCCGGGCCGGACAGCGCTCACACGGCCTCTCCGTCGAGGACGGCCAGGGGCCCGATGACCCGCAAATCGGTCCGCCCCGGCGGGAGGTGGACGCCGCACCGGGCCAGCGCGGCGGTGACGACGGGGCGCAGCGCACGCAGCCCGCCGTCGGCGATCTTCACGGCGACTGAGGTGCCGTCGGGCAGCGCGGCGACGGTGACGGCCTCGAAGCCGTCCTTGGCGAGCAGCCCCGGCACGGCACGCATCAGCGCGGTGACCGGACGCCGGGACCCGCCGACGAGCTCGGGGTGCCGACGCATCCCGGCCGCGACCAGGCCGTCCGGGGTCTCCGGGTCGGCCGTCACGAGCCGGGCCAGCGCGCCGGCCAGCCCCCGCAGCGAGATGGCGAACAGCGGTGCGCCGCAGCCGTCGACGGCGGTCCTGGCGACCGCGGCACCGGTGAGGTCCTCGACGGTCTCCCGGATCGCCGTCTGCAACGGGTGCCGCGGGTCCAGGTAGCCCTCGGTCGGCCAGTCGCGCAGCACACAGGTCCGCAGCATCGCGGCGTGCTTGCCGGAGCAGTTCTGCGCCAGCTGCGACGCGGACCGGCCCGCGGCGAGCCAGGCGTCCCGCTCCTCGGGGTCGTAGGGCAGGTCGGCGGGGTTGCGCAGCGCGTCGACGCCGATCGGGCCGAGCAGCGCCCGGACGGCGCCGAGGTGGGCCTGCTCACCGGAGTGGCTCGCGGCGGCGATCGCGAACCCGGCGGGCCCCGGCCGCAGCCCGAGCCGGGCCATCGCCGCGGCCTGCAGCGGCTTCGCCGTCGAACGGGGGTAGAACGCGACGTCCGGGTCCCCCGCGGCGAACAGCGTCGAACCGTCCGGGGCGAGGACCACGACCGAGCCGTGGTGCACCCCCTCGACCATGCCGTCACGCAGCAGGTGCACCAGTGGTTCGTGGGCCGGTACCCCGATCCTGGGTGGGGCGGTCAGCTGGGTCATTCCGTGTCGTCCTCTCCGTCCGGGGTGCCGTGGCCCGTGGTCCGTGTGGCCCCGCTCATCGGCTCGCCGCCCTCGCGGACGATCCCGGCCAGCGTCCGTTCGACGTGGTCCAGGTGGGCGGTCATCTCGGCGACGGCGCGCTCCTCGGAGCGCTCCGCGATCGCGGCGACGATCCGCCGGTGCTCGGCGTTGGACTGCTCGCGCCGGTCGCCCAGCTTGTTGAGGAACGACGACTGCGCGGCCAGCGCCTCCCGGATCTCCTCGATGACCTTGGTGAACGCCGGGTTCCGCGAGGCCCGCGCGATCGTGATGTGGAACAGCGAGTCCAGCGCGACCCAGGTGGCGTCGTCGGTCTCGGCGTCCATCCGCCCGACCAGGTGCCACAGCTCGTCGAGGTCGGCGTCCTCGTGCCGCAGGGCGGCGTAGCCCGCGACCGGGATCTCGACGTGCCGGCGGACCTCGACGAGGTCACGGGCGCTGTAGGCGCCGAAGGTCGGGTCGTCGGTCGGTCCGGTCGCGACGACGAAGGTGCCCCGCCCGGTGCGCGACTCGGTCAGCCCCAGTGCCTGCAGACCCCGGAGCGCCTCGCGGACCACGGACCGGCTGACCTCGAACTCCGCGCTCAGCGCCGCCTCGGCGGGCAGCTTGTCGCCGACCTGGTACTCGCCCCGCTCGATGGTGGCGCGCAGGTGGGACAGCACGGCCTCCATCGCGCTGACGCGACGGGGACCGTACTGTCCGGCTGTCCGGCTGTCTGACAGGTTCACGATGCACGAGGGTGCTGGGCCGGGGCGGCCGCTGTCAAGGGACCGGGAGCGACCGGGTCAGCCGGTCTCCTCGGCCAGCGCGACGAGGATGCCGCCCGGTCCCCGCACGTAGGCGAGCACGTGCGCCCCGCCGAACGGCACCACGTCGCCGACCGGCACGGCGCCGTGCCCGCGCAGCCGGGCGAGCGTCTCCGCCACGTCGGTCACCGCGAACATGATCCGCCGGATGCCCGGCACGTTCACCGCGGCGTCCGGATCCCCGGCCGGTGACGACGGCGAGCCGAACCGCATGAGCTCCAGCCGGCCGTGGCCGTCCGGCGTCCGCACGACGGCCATGTCGCACCGCACGCCGTCCAGCCCGACGAGCCGGTCCACGTCCGGACCCTCCACCGTCGCCCGACCCTCCAGCTCCAGGCCGAGCGCGCCGAAGAACGCGACCGCCTCGTCGAGGTCGGTGACGACGACACCGACGTTGTCCAGCCGCAGCACGCTCATGACGTCCTCCCGATCGCGCGGCCCCGTGGCCGCGTCCGTCCCGGGGACGGAGCCGGTCCCCCGTTCTCGACACGACTCAGTCGAGGATCTCGACCAGACCGCTTCCGCCGTCCACCCGGACCCGCCGGCCGTCGGGGATCAGCCGGGTCGCGTGCTCCACCCCCACCACCGCGGGCAGACCGTACTCGCGGGCGACGACGGCACCGTGGGTCATCCGCCCACCGACCTCGGTGACCAGCCCGGCGATCGTCACGAACGCCGGTGACCAGCTGGGATCGGTGTAGGCGGTGACCAGCACGTCCCCGGGTTCGAGTGCGGCGCCGGACAGGTCGGCGACGACGCGGGCGCGGCCCTCGACCGTCCCGGCCGACACCGCGAGCCCGGCGAGCGCTCCGGGCGGCACGTCGTCGCGGTGGTAGGAACCCTGGAGGCACTCGCTGTCCGAGGTGAGCACCCGCGGCGGGGTCAGCGTCTCGTGCACGGCGAACTCCGCCCGCCGGGTGCGCACCAGCGCGAGGTCGGCGTGCCCGGTCCGCGAGACCTGCTCCAGCTCGTCGAACCGCAGGTAGTAGGCGTCGGTGCGGTCGTCGAGCACCCCCGCGGCGACGAGCCGGTCGGCCTCGGCGAGCAGCGCGGCCCGGTAGATCGCGTAGCGGGAGACCATGCCGAACTTCGGGAACTCGCGGTAGCCGATGAAGGTCCGTAACCGTTCGATCATCAGCGCCGTCGCCGCGGCGCGGGCCTCGCCGTCGACGCCTGCACGCAGCCGGGCCAGCAGGTCGTCGCGGGTCGCCTCGGCCTGCCGGCGGCCCTCGTCGAACCGGCGACGCCCGGCGCCGGGCTCCTCGCCGTCGACGTGACCGAGGATCAACGGCACGAGCGCGGCCGGCCGCTCGTGCCACCGCGGCCGGGTGATGTCGATCTCGCCGACACAGCGGGCCCCGTAGGCGTCGAGCCAGCCGAGGATCGCGTCCCGGGCCACCGTGCCACCCTCGACCGACGGCAGCCGCTCCAGCACGTCGTCGCCGGCGCGGCGCAGCAGCGCCACTGCCTCCGGGTACGGGCGGATCGCGTCGGCGACGTCGAGCAGCGCGAGCCCCATCTGCGAGGTCACGTTGTCGGGCACCGACCGGGTCAGCACGTCCGACGGCCGTTCCCCCAGCCACTCGCCGACGTGCTCGTCGATCCAGTACGCCGCGTCCATCGCGGTCATGAACACCCGGGTGCTGCGCGGGTTGCTCAGCCGCGCGCGCAGCTCGGGGATGTCCTCGCGGATCGCGGTGAACAGCTCCGGCCCGACGCGGCCCCGGATCCGGTGGGCCGCCTCCGCCACCGAGGCCCTGCCCTCGGCCACCAGCTCGGCGACCGGTGCGGGGTCCGGGTCGAGCGGCTCCGTGGTCGGCGCACCGTGCACCGGCGCGGGCACAGCCGGGTCCGCGCCGAGCTCGACCACACCGCGGTCGAGCACGGTGCGCAGCGCGTCGGCCATCAGCGGGTCCGACCGGCCCATCACCGCGAGCAGGCCGGCACGTCCGGAGGGGGCGCCCAGGGCGTCGGTGACGTCGACGAACAACCGCCCGCCCGCCTCTGCCATCGGGCGCGGCGTCGTCATCTGCCACACCGACAGCCCGAGCGGGCGCATCGCGTCGGTCATCATCTGCTGGTAGCCGACCGACAGGTAGACGCGGAAGCGGTCGTCGTCGGTGTCGGGCACCGGGAACAACGTGGTGATCGGGCGGCTCTGGACGACCTGGAACCGGCCGCCGGACAGGCACCACTCGACGTCCTGCGGGCTCCCGAGCCCGGCCTCGATGGTCCGGCCGAGCCGGACCAGGGCCAGCACCTGGTCCTCGGTGAGCAGGGGCCCGCCGTCGGGGTCGAGCTGCTCGGTACGGGTACCGCCGCCCGGCGCCGGCCGCACCGCGACCGTCCGCGGTGCCGTCCGCGCGTCGACGACCTCGGCGGTCCCGCCGCTGTCGCGGACCGTCCACGCGTCCGCCGCGACCAGGCCGGACACCAGCGCCTCCCCCAGCCCGGGCACCGCCTCGACGACGCTCACGGTCCGGTCCGAGGTCACCGGGTCGGCGGTGAACAGCACCCCGGAGACGTCCGGGACCACCATCTCCTGCACCACCACCGCCATCGCGACGGCCCGGTGGTCCAGACCCCGGCTACGGCGGTAGGCCACGGCCCGGTCGGTGAACAGCGACGCCCAGCAGTCCCGCACCCGGTCGAGCACGGCGTCGGTGCCCACCACGTTGAGGTAGGAGTCCTACTGCCCGGCGAACGACGCCGTCGGCAGGTCCTCGGCGGTCGCGCTGGAGCGCACCGCCCACGCCGTCCCCGCCGGGGCCCGGCCGACGGCCGCGGTGACCGCCGCGGCGACGTCGTCGGGGACCGGCCGGGTGGCCACCAGACCGCGGATCTCGGCCGCGACCGCGGCGAGGCCGTCGTCGTCACCGATCGGGAGACCGGCCAGGCGGTCCAGCAACGCGTCGAACCCGGGCGCGCTCCCCACGACGGCCAAGTAGGCGTCGGTGGTCACGCACCAGCCGCTGGGAACCGCGACCCCCGCCGTCCGGGTCAGCTCCCCCAGATGCGCGGCCTTCCCCCCGACGAGGTCCACCCGGTCCCGGCCGACCTCGTCCCACTGCAGCACCCCGTGCACGTCCACCCCCGTGTCGCCACGACGCCGCAGGTCACGGCGCCGGGCGCAGAGTCTGGCGGGGCCCGGGGGTCTTGCCGCAAGTCCCCGGGTGCGTTATACGTTGACCATGGCGGGAGAAGCTCCCGCCGCAGTCATGCCCCGGCGGGCAGCACCAGCGACAGCAGCAGCACCATCACCAGCCCGACCACGCTCACCACGGTCTGCACGGCGGTGTGCGAGCGCGTCGCCTGCCCCACCGTCATCCCGAACGACTCCTTGACCAGCCAGAACCCGGCGTGGTTGACGTAGTTCAGACCGACCGACCCGGCACCGACGGCGACCACGGCCAACGCCACGTACCAGGGGCCCGCCCCGGCGAGCAGCGGCGCGACCACACCGGTGGCCGCGACGATGCCGACGGTGGCCGAGCCGGTGGAGGTGGACAGCAGCAGCGGACTGACCGGCAGCCCGGACGCGGCGGCACCGACGGCGTCGCTGATGCCGGAGTCCTTGAGGACCTGGTTGAACGCCCCGCCACCGCCGATGATGAGCAGGATCCCGGTCACCGACTTCACCGCCTCGGCGAGCGAGGTCCGCAGCTCCTCGGCCGGGCGACCGCGGAGCAGCCCGAGCGCGAACAATGCGTAGAGGAAACCGGCGAGCATCGCGACGATCGGCTGGCCGAGCAGGGTCGTGACCTGCCGGAACACGGCGCCGTCCGGCAGGGCGACCTCGGCCACCGTGCGGGCCAGCATCAGCACGACCGGCACCGCGACGGCGACGAGCGCGATCGGCAGCGGAACCGGGGCGGGCTCCCCCGCGCGGCGGCCGTCCGGCCCGACCCCGCCCCCGGCCCCGGTGCCGGTCTCGGTGAACTGCGCGACCAGCTCGGCGTCGGGACGGACCGGCAACCGCGGAGCCATGAGACGCGCGTAGAACGGCCCGCCCACCACGATCGCCGGGACCGCGCACAGCAGCCCGACGACGATGGTGCGCCCGAGGTCGGCACCCAGCCAGACGACGGCGATCAGCGGCCCGGGGTGCGGCGGCACCATTCCGTGCAGGGTCGCGAGCGTCGCGATCGCGGGGATCGCCACGCTCGCGTACGGCGACGGCGCGGCCCCCTCCAGCTCCAGGCGGCGCGCGACGCTGAACAACAAGGGCAGCAGCACGATCAGACCGACCTCGAAGAACATCGGCACGCCGATGACGAACGCGGCCGCGCACACCAGCCACGGGAGGCTGCGCGGAGTGGAGCGCGACACCACGGCGTCGGCGATCCGTCCGGTCGCGCCGGACTCGGCGAGCAGCCGCCCCAGCATGGTTCCCAGGGCCAGGGTGAGGCCGACGTCGCCGAGGATGTCCCCGGCGCCCGTCGTGATCGAGTCGACGATCGTGGCCGGGTCCTCGCCGCCCGCGAGCCCGACGCCGAGCGCCACCACCAGCAGGGCCACGAAGGGGCTGAACCGGACCCGCGAGTTGATCAGGACGATCAGCACGACGATCGCCGCCACGAGCACGAGGACGAGGTACCACCCGGACCAGTTCACGACGCAATGGTCGCGTCCGGCCCGGGTGGCCGCGCGCCCGGGTGGGTCGCTCGTGGACCGTCCGAACAGGTCAGTCGCAGGTGGAGTGCGTCGGCTGACCGTCGAAGCGGGCCTTCAGGAACGCCAGCGCGCTGGGCGACCCGGCGGGGTAGCCGCCGACGTGCCCGGGGGCGGGCGTCGGCTGGAACTCGACGTCGGCGCCCTGAGCGCACCACCGCTGCGCCAGCTCGCGGGACTGCTCGAACGGCACGATGTCGTCGGTGAGGCTGTGCACGATGAGCACCGGCGCCTCGGGCGTACGGCGTCCGATCAGCTGCTCGTCCACCCGGCTCGCGAAGGGCTCCTCGTCGAGGAACGCCGAGATCGGCCGGCCGTCGGCGGACAGGCTCTCCGAGCGCAGGCCCGGGTAGCGCAGCACGGAGTCCTGGGTGCACTGCTCACGCAGCTCGGCGACGACCTGACGGCCGCGGTCGTTGAGCAGGTCCTGCACCCCGAGGTCGGGGTAGGCGGCGTCGAACCCGGAGACGGCGTAGCCGAGCAGCGAGACGAAGGGGCCGCCGTCGAGCAGGCGGCCGGTGGCGCGCAGGTCCGCCGGGGGCGCGCCCGCGTAGGCGCCGACGAGGTTCAGCTCGGGGGCGTACTCCGGGGCCAGCTCGACCGCGGCGGCCGACGCCCCGCCGCCCTGGGAGTAGCCGTAGAGCGCGGTCGGGGCGTCCTCCGGCACGCCGACGCCGGCCCGCTGGGCCGCGCGCGCGACGTCGAGCAGGGCGTGCGCCTGGGCGGCCCGGTTGACGTAGGTGTGCTCGCCGGGCGTGCCCAGGCCCTCGTAGTCGGTGACGGCCACGGTGTAGCCGCTGCCCAGCAGCGCACTGATCGCCGGGGCCTCGTACTCGGTGCCGGCCTGCAGCTGCCGCGACGGCGCGCAGCGGTCGGCGAGTCCCTGGGTCCCCGCGGCGAAGCCGATGACCCGGGTCGGCCCGGGTGCCGGGACGAGCGGGGTCAGGACGATCCCGCTCACCGTGACCGGGCGGTCGTCGGTGTCGAGGCTGCGATAGAGGATCCGGGTCGCCGTCGCGGCGGGCACCGTCGGGGTGAGGACCCGCTCCGCGGACACGACGTCACCCGGATCCCCGTCGGCTCCCGGTCCGTCCGGCGAGGCCAGTGCCTGCGGCACCGCGACCACCGCCGCGACGACCGCCACCACCCCCGCCACCACCCCCGCCACGATCGTCGCACGCAGCCTCGTCCTCATGCACGTCCCCTCCGTAGATGATCTCCACTGGACTGAACGAGCATCCGGCGACCGAGGAACGGACGGCGGAGGTTGCGATCCGGCGACGACCGGCGGGTGATGCGTGCCGCGCACAGCAGCACACAACGGCACCCGGTGCCACAATCGGGGGTGGAGATCGAGTGGATGCGGGAGGTCGCCGTGGATCGTCGGGTGCGAGTGGCACGGGGAGCCCTACGCGGTGTGCTGGCCCTGCCGAAGCCGGTGAAGCGGGTGATCGCAGGCCCGCCCGTCCGCCGCGACGGCCAGCAGCTCGACCTCGACATCCAGCTGCTGCTGCGGTTGCTCACCCCGCGCCGGCCGCAGCCCGTCCCGCCGCCGGAGCAGATGCGGGCGGGCCAGTCGTTCGTCGACCGCGTCGTCGCCGGGGCCGCCGAGCCGGGGGTGCGCCGCGAGGACCGGACGGTCCCCGGCGCGGTCGCCGACCTGCGGGCACGGCTGTACGTGCCCCCGCCGGGACCGGACGTGCTCGACGGCGCACTGCTCGTCTACGTGCACGGCGGCGGTTTCGTCGCGGGCGACCTGGACACCCACGACGAGCTGTGCGCGACGCTGGCCGCCGAGTCCGGCGCCCGGGTGCTCTCGGTGGACTACCGGCTGGCGCCCGAGCACCCCTTCCCGGCCGCCGTCGACGACTGTCTGGCCGCCTTCGCGCACGTGACGGCGCACCCGGAGGAGTTCGGGGCGGCCCCGGGCCGGATCGCGGTCGGCGGGGACTCCGCCGGGGCGAGCCTGGCGCTCACGGTGGCCCGCGAGACCAGCCGCGACGGCGCCGACCCGGCCGGGCGACCGGTGTTCTGCCTGGCGTTCTTCCCCGTCACCGCGCTCGAGGGGCACACCCGCTCGCGCGAGCTGTTCGGCGACGGGTTCCTGCTCACCGGCGAGGCGATCGAGGCGATGGCCGGCTGGTACGTGCCCGAGGCGCTGCGCGACGACCCACGGCTGCGGATCGCCGAGGACGACCTGACCGGGATGCCACCGGCCTACGTCGCGACCGCCGGGTTCGACCCACTGCGCGACGAGGGCGAGCACCTGGTCGCCCGGATGCGGGAGGCGGGCGTCCCGGCCACGCTGCGCCGCCACCCGGACCTGGTGCACGGCTTCGCGACCTCGCTCGGGATCGGGACCCGGCCCCGGCAGGCGGTCGCCGAGGCGTCCGGCGCGCTCCGGACGGCGTTCGCGCTGCTCGCCTCCCCGGTCCCGGCGCCCGCACCGGATCCGAGTACGAGCAGCACCCCGTCCTGATCTCCGCAGGGCACCGTCGGTGACGTACCCGGACGGCCCGGACATGGGTCCGGCGCGTCACCGGGCCCGAGCGCGGGCTCCGGTGACGCGCCGGTGGCGCGGTGCGTCGCTCAGCTGCGGCGCTCGTCGCGGGGCAGGGCGTGCTGCGGGTCGTCGACCTCGATGCGCTCCTTGCGCACGGTGTCGGAGACCTTCTCGTCCTCGGTGACGGTGCGGGTGCCCAGGCGCACCTTCTCGACGGCCTCGGTGGTCTTGTCGACGACCGGGCGCTCGCGGTGCAGGGTCACCTCGTGCTCGGCCTCGCCCATGGCGCCCGGACGGGCCGTCGCCTCGGTGCCGTCGATCGGCTCGCGCTCGAGGCGGACCTCCTCGTGCGACACCGGGACGGTGACGGTCTGGTCCTCGGTCACCACGTACTTGCGCAGGGCGACGCGACCGGTCTCCTCGGTCTCGGTGCTGACGCGCAGGTTCTCCTCGTGCCGGACCATCGCGTCGTCACCGGTGCGGGCGGTGCGGTCGCGGTCGGTGCGGTCGGTGCGCTCACCGGTGGCGTGGCGGGCGTCGGCGCGACCCTGGCCGATGCCGTAGTGACGGTAGAGCTCGTCCTCCTCCGACCCGGTCAGGCGCTCGTCGGAGCGGCCCACGTGCGGGCAGTCCTTGACGGCCTGCTTCTCCACACCCAGCGCGACGTCGCGGTCGTGCACGTCGGCGTTCTGCAGCGGCACGAAGCTCTCCTTGGTGCCGAACAGCCCGGTGTTGACCGTGGCCCAGGTCGGCTCCCCGCTCCGCTCGTCCAGGTAGATCTGGCCGATCTTGCCGACCTTCTCGCCGTGGTTGTCGACGACCTGGCGACCGATGAGCTCCCGGGTCATGTCCTTCGTGATCATGCTGCTGTCCTCCGTGGCTCGGTGCGATTGCTGTCGAACACCGGTGGGGTCGGCCCGAAACGGCCCCGGCATGCGGCGGGGACCCCGTTCCCCGTCGTCCGTGTGACGTCCGTCATCCACCTGGCCCCACGGGATCGTCTGCGGGACAACGCTGGGTGCATCACGTTCCCGTCACGGGCGACCCCGGACGACATGTTTGGGACAGTATGTTCTGGACTTGATCTAGGTGTGATGTCCAGGGAGGTTGTCCCGTCCGGGGGCGGTGAGTCTGGCTGACAGACGAAGGCCTCCGGTTGTGAAGTGGAGCTGTCGAGGAACCGCTTCACCCACCGGAGGCCTTCGTGTCCCACGCTAACGCCGCCCTGACCCCGCGCGCCCGGCTGCGGCTCGCTCAACTCGTCGTCGAGCACGGCTGGACCCACACCGCGGCCGCGACAATGTTCATGGTCTCCGCGCGGACCGCCAAGAAGTGGTCCGACCGCTACCGGGCCGAGGGGCCGGCGGGGATGGCCGACCGCAGCTCACGGCCGAGGTCCTCACCGACGAAGACCCGTGTCGGTCTGGTGCGGCGAATCGTACGGCTGCGCTGGCGGCACCGGCTGGGCCCGGTCCAGATCGCCGGGCGCCTGGGCATGGCCGCCTCGACCGTGCACGCGGT
>NZ_VRMC01000114.1:0-15667 GCF_008369905.1 Pseudonocardia sp. EV170527-09 | reverse complement strand
ACTCCGCCCAGCCCCGATAAACAGTGATATACGTCATCCCGCTGCGGATCTGTTCGGATAACACCGTGGTAGCCGTTGCCACTGTTGATCGACCAGTCACCACTGGACCCGCACTGCGCGAGCCGGTCCCAGGTCGACCCGTCTGCCGGTTCTGCATCGCTCGGCCGAACACCACCACCATCGGCACCGTCGGTGCTGTCGTCGGCCTCGGGTGGGGCCGCGTCGTCGCCCGTCGCGTCGTCGGCCTCCGTAGCGCTGGCCGCCGGGGTGGAGTCCGTGTTCGCCCCGTCGTCGGCCGCGGCCGTGTCCCGACCGTTCTGGTCGTCAGACTTGTCCTGGCCACCGGCTTCCCGGTCGTCACCGTCACCGGCGTCGGCACGGGTGCTGCGGTCGGCGGCGGTGCCCAGATCACCAGCGCTGCCCAGGTCAGCGTTGTCGAGAGCGTCGAGGAGATCCCGGGCGGCGGGGTCGACCTCGGCCGCGGCGCGGGCCTGCTCGGTCAGCTTCTCGATACTCGACGACACCGAGCCGCCCTCGGACTGTGTGGAACGACCGCCGGTGTTGCTGCCGGTGGTGGCGCTGTCGCCAGCCTGGGCCCGGGTAATCGACTCACCTGCGCCCAGCCCACGCCCGGTGTCGCTGGTCGGGCTGGGCGCAGGTGAGGCCCGCCGGTCGGTGACCGTGTCGGCGGTCGCCGGGGCGGCGCGGTCCCCGCCGTCGCTGCCGACGCCGCTGGTGGTAGTGCGGAGGCGGTCGAGGGCGTCGAGGTCAGCCGGGTCCGCCCCCAACGAAGCGAGGTGATCCCGGTCCAGAGCGTCGAGTACCGAGAGACCGACCTGAGTGGCGTCGTCGTCTCCGGCCGCGGTGATGGTCTGCATCAACTCGCCGACCATGCTGACCGCCGCCCGCACCGCCGCAACGTCGTCCACCGAAGAAGCAGCGGAGTCCCGGCCCACCACGCTCTGGGACCGCGCCTCAGGAACCCCAGAAACCCCGGCGGTGCTGGGTTTCCCGTCGAGGATCGGGGCCGCTCGGCTCGTGACCTCAGCGGCCCCACCGGCGGGAGGCTGCTTCCTGACCGCGCCGAGGTCGGACCCAGAACCGGTGGCCGGTGTCGGTGTCGGGGCGGTGGACGCCGGCGGGGCAGGCGGGGCCAGGTCGGCTGGCGCCGGAGTCGGGGCGGCCGGGACGTCTGTGCTCTGCACAGGTGCCTGCGGCACAGCCAGCACCGCGCCCAGGACCGGGGCCGGGGCCTGGGCGTCGGTCTCGGCGGCAGGGTCGGTGCAGGCGGCAGGTAACGGCGGCGCCGACCGCACCACCCGTTCCCCACCCACCGAGGAAGCAGGGGGGAGGAGGTCGGCCGGGGTCGGCCCGAGCCCTGCCGCCGCCAACCGGACACCGATCTCCTGCAGGTGCGGATCGGTGCTGTCCAGGCGGTGGAGCTGATCAGAGGTATCGACCGCGGCCTGCCGCCACCGGTCCGGCTGGGACACCGGAACGTAGCCGAGGTCCCGGATCTTGCTGGCCAACGCCGCGGCGTCCGGGTCCTCGGAGACAGTCAGGTCGGTGAGCAGCGCCCGGGCCTGAGCGCGGGCCTGCGCCGCCGTGTCGAGCTGACGGGCCGCGACCTGCTCGTCACACGCACCGGTCGCGGCCAACCCCAGCACCGTCGCCGGGGCCGAGTCGGGGTCGGTGAGCGCGGACGCGGTGTAGACGGTGCCTGCGGCGAGGGCAGACGCGGTCAACACCGCAACCGCCGAGCGCCACACCACCGGCGGCGGCGCCGACACCCCACGGCGCGGGACATGATCAGCCCACGACGGCGGGCGCCGACGAGACGAACGGGAAAACACGGACACGAGACAAACTCCAGGTCAACCGGGGAGCGGACAATGCACAGAAAGCAAGGCAACGGCTACGGCGACCCACCGGAGTTGATCTCATCGGTGATCGTCGTCGACGACTCCGCCGCTGTGGACCCGTCACTACCGGCGGTGTCGGTCGAGGAACCCTCCCCCTGAGCGAGGCCCCACTGCTTGACCCAGTCGTACTCAACCTTCCCGGTGCCGCCGTCAGCCTTCCCGTCGGGGAACCAGTCCAGCTGCAACGTCAGATGCATCGGACCCGGCGGCAGAATGCTGGTGTCGGTGGTCTTCCACCACTCACGACCATCCAGGAACGCGGTCACACCCTCGGGTGTCCACTCGACCGCATAGTTGTGCCACTGCGTGGCATCGACCTGGACTTCGCCGTGCACCTGGGAGTTGTCGGCGCCGTAGTGCAGGAACAACTCCACGGTGTCCCGTGCCGGGTTCATGATCTCGGCGAAGTCGATCTCCCCACCGACCGGGAAGTTCTCCGCACTGGGCCACAGCAGGGCGAGGGCGTTGTAGGCAGGGGAACCTTGCGGAGCGCGCATCCGGACTTCCCACCGGCCGTACTTCTGTGGGTCGCCCCAGGCCATCCCGCCGGTCGTGCCATCCCCGGTGCCGTTGATGGTGAGGACACCGTCGGCCACCGACACCGCCTCCGGGGACCGGACACCGTTCCCGGCATGACCGGGACCGTCGTAAAGATTCCAGCCGTCCAGGCCCGGGTCGGTGAAGTCGTCGACCTTGTCCGGCACGCCCCACCCGAACCGGGCACCAGCCGAAGCGCCACGGTCCTGCACAGACGAGTCCTGGCCGGACGGCGACCCGCTCGACGACGACGCCGGAGCAGAGCCGGTGTCCTGCCCGGTCCGCACTGTTCGGGCATCGGATCCGCTTTCATGATCATCTGCCCGGTTTCCCGACGCGCCCGGCCCGGCCCCGGCACCGGCCCTGGTGCTGGTGTTGGTGGTGTGGCAGGCGCGGGGGACGAACCCGGGACGGTCCGCGCCGACCCCGCGCAGCGCGCGGCGCAGCCGCTCCGACCGGGCCGAGTCATCGCCGTCGATCTCGGCCAGGACATGGGCGGCGGTGATCCGCCAGCCACAGCGCAGCTCACTACGCGACGCACCAGGCATCTCACCGGATGGCGTGCTCGGCCCGGCCACCGTGAGAGCCAGCACGGCCCCGACCAACCCAGATGCCAGTAGAGACACGGTCACCGGCCTGCCCGGCGAACAGCACCAGTTTCAACGCCAGCAGCACTGCGTGGGCGAAAGCCGTGTGCGGCCAGGCCATGGGTGGGTCGGCCTTGGAAGCCTTCGGCGACGACCGCCGACAACTCCAGGACCGCGTCCCGAGTGGCAGCCGTGAGAGCGCCGAGGTCGATGACATCGCCGGTGGCCAGATGCGGATCGGCCGGGAGCTCGACCACGGCCCGGACCCGCGACCCGAACCAGTCCCGGATCGTGGCCCCATCCACCTCCGGTGAGTGGCGGTCACACGACAACACGACCACCGCGTCACGAACCAGATCCTGATAACGGGCGCTCCCCTCCGGGTCGTTCGGGTCATGGTGGGTGGCCAGCCACTGCAACGTCCGCGCCGCCCGCGACGCCCCGTCTTTCGTCGGCGCACCCACCACCACCAGCGAATCCGCGTGCTTCAACGTGCCCTGCATCGCCGAATGCACCAGACCCGTCCCGCAGTCAGTCAGCAGCACCTCGTGGTAGACGGCCAACGTCCGTAGGACGGCCTCGTAGTCATCGGCGGAGAACATCTCCGACAGTTCCGGCTCCTGCTCACTGGTCACCACGCGCAGGCGCCCGGCGAGGTGGGTGTAACCGGCCAGCTGCGTCGAAGACTGGACCTGGTCCAGATCACGGAGCAGGTCCCGGACGGTGGTCTTCCCGGCCCGGGCCTCCCCGACCAGGCGATCCCCGAGGGTTCCGGCGTCGGGGTTCGCGTCGATCGCGACCACCCGATCCCCGCGGCACTCCGCCAGCGCCAACCCGAGCGCCGCGGTCACGGTCGTCTTCCCGACACCGCCCTTGATCGACCCGACCACCACCGAGTGCGGGCCGGGGAGCGGGGTCGCGATCCGCCGGACCTGGTCCCGCCGCCGCGCCTCCACCGCCGAGAGCCCCAGGTTCCAGCGGCCACCGGTCAGCACATGGACCGCCGCCCGCCACCCGTGCTGGGGCGCAGCCCGGCGCGGGCGCACCACATCCGCGAACGCATCACCATCACCGAACCCGAGCCCAGCAGCCGCCGCCACGGAACCGTGGGGGACACCGTCATCTCGAGCCGGAGACGACGGCACCGGGCTGGGCTGCACAGCGGCAGTGACGGTGGCCGACTCGGGCACGTCGCGATCAAAGGACACCTGCGGCGACGCCAACTCCACCTGATCCGCGACCTCATCCAGCACAACGTCTGCTTCGGCCCGGACGGCATCAACTACAGCGCCGTCGGCGACCATCCACTGCGGCCCGCCGCTCTCTCGCAGCGCACCAGCGCCCGGCAGTGCGTCCGGAACCGCGCTCGGAGTCAAAAGGTGGGCGTCCTCGATGCCCGGAGCGAACCGCCAGATCGGCGCCTCGTCGATTGCATGGCGGTCCGCAGCACGCCCGGGATCAGGAACGACTCGGGAACGGATCGCCATCGCTTCGTCACTCCTCGTCCCACTCGTCTGGTTCGGCGACACGTATCTACTGGACTCCCCGGTGATCACCAACCAAGGTGACACTTACTAAGGGTAACCATAAAAGTAGTAAACGCTACAGTACGTAGTCGCTTGGTTGTCCGAGAGGAACGGGGGGGATGGCTGATCATTCTCGCAGCTCACGCCCCCTTGACAGTCGAGGACGCAGGTACTCGACGGCCGCGCTGTGCGTGAAGTCATTTACGCAGAGTGTCGACCTGGTGCTACCGTACTCCCCACTGGGTGATGCACATCATGTGGAGCACTGCTGACGGCGGCACTCCTCGTGACAGAAAGGACCGCATGGACCCGACGGACACCGGCCGGAGGGCCGCCGGGCCCGGGCCGCGGTTTGCTGTGCTGGCGCTGCCGGAGTTCGGGGCATTCCTGAGACAACTCCGCGAGAAAGCGGTGTCTCGGGGCGATCACCGGTGCGACACCGGGCGCGGCGGGGGGATGAGTCGGACAGAGCTGGCCGGGGCGGTCGGGTGCAGCGTCAGTTACCTGGTCAAACTCGAACAGGGCACGGTCCGGGCCCCGGCCGGGCCGTTGATCGAGGCCGTCGCTGATGCGCTCTCGGTGACGGCGGCTCAACGTCGCCATCTGCATGACCTGAGTCGACAACCCAGCCCGGGCACGCCCCGGCCGGGCATGTCAAGAGCGGATGAGCTGCCGGTCACGGCTGCGAACCGGGCCTATGTGGATCATCTCGCGCCCGCGTTGAGCGCGTTCGTCGACGACACCTGGAACGTCGTCTACGCCAACGCCCCGTACCGGCGCATCTACCGTCACATCGACGACCCAGCGATCAACAACGTGCTGCTGTGGTTCTTCTTCGTTCCCGAGAGCCGACGGATCATGGTCGAGTGGGAACGGGAAGCCCAACTCACCGTCGCCTGGCTCCGCGGCCTGATCGCCGACCAGACCACCCCCGCAGCAGACGGTGCCGGCCTGTTGGAACGGCTGTCCCGATCCCCGGAGTTCCGCACGATGTGGGACGAAGGCGGAGTCGCGCTCGCCCGGCACAAAGAAGAGATGCTGGTCCGCGACCTCGACCACGGCACGCTGCTCCACCTGCGGGCCCAGGTGCTGCGCTGGCCGGAACCGGCCACCTCACTCCAGCTCTACCTCGGTGTCACCGTCGGCCCAGCCGCCGACCCCGACCCCGCCCACGACCCTGTCCACGGCTCTGGCGCGGCGGTGCCAGAATCGGCGTCATAGGTTTGCTGCGGGACGCACCGAGGCGGCCGTGTCGCACGACGGGAACAGCAGGTTCGGATATGCCAGTAGTGGATGCGGGTGGGCGGCAGATCGCCTTCAGCGACACCGGTGGGGACGGTCTACCGATCATCCTGGCCCACGGTTTCGCCCTGGATCTGACGATCTTCGCCGGTCAGGCCGCGCTGGCCCCGGCATACCGGGTGATCGCCTGGGACGCCCCCGGCCACGGCGCCAGCCCCGACCCCGGAACCCCGTTCACGTTCTGGGACCTCGCCCGCACCCAGCTCGACCTCATCGACGCCCTCGATATCGACCGCGCCGTGGTCGGCGGAGTCTCCCAAGGCGGGTTCATCGCCCTGCGCACCGCGCTCCTGGCCCCCGAACGGGTCACCGCGCTACTACTCATCGACACCGAAGCCGACGCCCTGTCCCCGACCGACACCGCCCAGTACCAGCAGCTGTTCACCGACTTCGCCACCCACGGCCCGACCCCGGAACTCACCGCAGGTCTCGCCGCCCAGATCATCGGCGACCACCCCACCACCCAGACCTGGGCGCAGGCATGGGCGCGGACCTGGACCGGCCGCGGGATCCCACTCGGCGCCCCCGTCGACTGCCTCACCCACCGCGACGACCTCACCCACCGGCTCGCCGAGATCACCGCCCCGGCGCTGATCCTGGCCGGAGCCCACGACCACTCGATCCCCCTCGACCACCAAGACCGCATGCGCCGCAGCCTGCCCGCCAGCGAAGGGATCGTCGTGATCCCCGGCGCCGGGCACTGCCCCCCGCTGACCCACCCCGTCCCGGTCAACGCCGCCATCACCCGCTTCCTCCACACAGTGCCCAGCCCCGGCGACGGCGACGGCGACGGCGACGGCGACGGCGCCACAGCCTCAGCTACGGCCGAGACATAATCCGCAAGGCGTTCCAGTACAGGTGCTCAGGTGCTGTGGCGGACCTGATCGAGTACTTGTTCGGCCTGGTGAGCTCGTTGATCGGGCGCAGGTGGGCTGCACACGGTCACTCCGGCAGAGGTGAGGATCCGCAAGTCCAGATCCCAGGTCCAGGCCGACCGCTCGATCCACAACTGTCCCGCACGGTCGATATGGCGGAACAGTTCGCGGGAAGTCATCCCGGTGACCCGCCGCAGATGGGCCTGGGCTTCCTGCGTGCGGCCGGTGATGCTCGCGTATCCCATGTGGGTCGCCAGGTGACACGGCGAGCACAGACACACCAGCCGCCGAAGCGTCTGCACCCCGGTGCGGTCGTCGTAGGACCAGCGTTCATGGCCTTCCAGCCACCGCCGGACCGAACGGTCCTCCTCCGCGCCGCAGGCCTCGCAACGGTGCTCGGCGCGGCGGCGGATCATCCGCCGGACCCGTTCCCAGTCCCGCTCGATGACACACGTCCGGACGTTACTGAACCAGCAGGTCTGCGGGACCAAGTCGACGAACAGTCCAGACCCGAACGACCGATCCTCGCCCGGAAGCAGATCCGGAAGCTCCGGCAACGGCGCCCACCGCTGCAGATGCGCGGTCACCGGACGAGGGTCATACCAGCGCTTCGCCTCCCGATCCCACCACGCACCATGAGCTTTGGCCTCGTCCTTCTCGCTGAACGGCACGTTCAGCCACGCCCGCTCCACCACACCCGCTCCCTTCATCCTCGGTGAGCTTTCAACGACCCGCCCGATAGCCCTACCAAGGATGACACGGCCCGGCGGGGCCATCGAGATCTCGCGCACCAGCACGAGCGCCGCTACCGTGGCCTCGCCACTCCCGGCACTCAACCGAGGTGCCGGGAACACCGCTCTCGAACAGCTCTGGAGGAACTCGTGAGTTTCACCGACAAGGCCACCAACAAGGCCCAGGAGATGCTTGGCTCGGCGAAGGAGAAGACCGGCGCCGCTCTCGGCAACGACGACCTCGAACGCGACGGTCAGACCGACCAGGCCAAGGCCACCACCAAGCAGGCCGCGGAAAACATCACCGACGCCGCCAGCAACATCACCGACAACGTCGCCTCCCTCACCCGCGACACCACCAAGTAACCGCCGCCACACGAGCCGAACCCCGCCACCACAGGCCCCGCCCGACGACGGCGGCGGTTCAGTAGCGCCAGGGGAACGGTGACCAGTCCGGGTCCCGCTTCTGCAGGAACGAGTCCCGACCCTCGACCGCCTCATCGGTCATGTACGCCAGCCTGGTCGCCTCCCCGGCGAACAACTGCTGGCCGACCAGACCGTCGTCGGCGAGGTTGAACGCGTACTTCAGCATCCGCTGCGCCGTCGGGGACTTGCCATTGATCTCACCGGCCCACTGCAGCGCGGTGGTCTCCAGCTCGGCGTGCGCGACGACCTCGTTGACCGCACCCATCCGATGCATCTGCTCAGCCGAATACGTGCGGCCCAGGAAGAAGATCTCCCGGGCGAACTTCTGCCCGACCTGCTTGGCCAGATACGCCGAACCGTAGCCGCCGTCGAACGAACCCACATCGGCGTCAGTCTGCTTGAACCGGGCATGCTCGGCCGAGGCCAGCGTCAGGTCGGCGACCGCGTGCAGCGAGTGCCCGCCACCCGCGGCCCACCCGTTGACCACCGCGATCACGACCTTGGGCATGAACCGGATCAGCCGCTGGCACTCCAGGATGTGCAGACGCCCTGCCCGCCCGGCCTGCACGGTGTCGGCGGTGTCGCCGTCGGCGTACTGGTAGCCGGTGCGGCCGCGGATGCGTTGGTCCCCACCGGAGCAGAACGCGCGCTTGCCGTCCTTCGGCGAGGGCCCGTTCCCGGTCAGCAGCACACAGCCGACGTCGGCGCTGGTGCGGGCGTGCTCCAGGGCGGTGAACAGCTCATCGACGGTGCCGGGGCGGAACGCGTTCAACACCTCGGGACGGTCGAACGCGATCCGCACCGCACCAGTAACGACAGCCCGGTGATAGGTGATGTCACGGAAGCCGAACCCCTCGACCGGCGTCCACGCATCCGGGTCGAACGTCTCAGAAACGATCATGTCCACCCGGCCACCGTACGACCCCAACAGCCCCGACTGCGGCACGTGACCTCAGGACGAATTCGCTGCCTCTTGAATCGCGCAGGTCACGTGCTCGATCGCGACAGCAACAGCGATGGTCGCGTTGATCTGTGCTCGAGCGAGCGCAGTAGAGCCGTCTCTCACGCTGGAGTCCTGCAGCGTCTCGGTGATCAGGGCGCCGTAGTGCTGAGGTCTACGACCGCTGGGCGTCAACGATCGCGGCGAGGCGGGCCATGTCTGCGGCAGGTCCGGTAGGTGCCCGCCCCAGCTCGGCGCCGAGCTCTCCGAGCTCGCGGCTGCGAGTCTGCCAGCCGTGCTCCCGCAGGACGTCAGTCGCGGCGGCGCGGCGGCGGGTGTCCCAGATTTCGGCGAGCACGCACCCGGTCGCCGCCTCGAATCCCCTCGCCGCCGTCGTGTGCATCCACTCGTCGGCGGCGACCAGGTCGAGAGTTTCGATGCCGATGCGGCTACCCGGAGCAGAAAGTTCGGTGATGCGCGCGAACAGGTCGGCCTCGACCTCCGGGGACAGGTAAGGCAGCAGACCCTCGACCAGCCACGCGGTCGGAGCCGTGGAAGTGAACCCGACGGTGTGTAGGGCACTCGGCCAGTCGTGTCGGAGGTCGCAAGCGACAGGCTGGTAGCGGCTGTGTGGCACAGCGCCAGAGTCGGAGAGGACGCGCTGTTTGAACGCCAGTACTCCCGGCTGGTCGATCTCGTACACGGTGACGCCGGACGGCCAGGGCAGTCGGTAGGCGCGGGCGTCGAGTCCAGCAGCTGGGACGACGATCTGATCGATCCCAGCGGTGGTCGCGTCGAGGATCAGGGTGTCGAGTGCTCGGGTCCGGACCGCCATCATGCCGACGAACGCGCTCCAGACAGGCCCGTCCACAGCCGCCAGGGCCATAGCGGGCTCCGCCGCCTGCACAAATCCCGCAGCGAACCGGTCAACGGCCAGCGCGTCCGGCCGCTTGGCTTCCTCGGCCCGAGCAGCGGCAACGATCAGCGCGGTGAGTCCGACACCGTGAGTCACGTCCCAGCCGCCAACAACCTCGCTGCCACCGGCGGGGACGTCATTGGGCCCGGTTGTCGGTGGGGTGTCGGTGATTGCCTCGATCTGGCGACGAAGATCGTCGATGTTCCATCTGAGCTGACCGCCAACCGTTCGCGTCTCGGCTGCCACATGGCCGTCTCTCTCCCAGCGCCACAAGGTGGCGGGATTAACACCGACGGCTGCCGCTGCCTTGCCGGTGCCGACAAGCTGTCGGTCTCCCTCCATCCCCACCTGCTCACTGTCCCATGTACGCATTGGCGGAAATCAGCAGACACCTGCTCCTCGCGACAGCGCGATCACACGCTACTGCTAGCGCCCAGCCAGGCACGTGATCCGTTCGCTCCCCGACGAGCCCGACCCTGCCCGAGAGTGGATCCCTCCGGGACTCGCCCCCTGTCGAGCCAGCGGGCGGTCCGGGGGCAGTGACCCGCAGGTCAACTGGTTGAGGGACAAGCTGCTCGCTGCGTCTCGGGAGCTGTTGTTCGCGGTGGAAAAGGTGCGGAACCCGATCGGGTCGACCGTCGAGGACCAGGCGCCGGCGGCGTGGCACGTGCGCACTTCGCAGGCGCTGCTCGACCACTGCGTCGAGCACCTCGACGACCTCGACGACGAGGACCCGCCGGAACGTCGACTGCGGGCAGACTGAACGCCCGCCAGACGCCGCCTCTCTGTCGCGGACGTTCGAACGCCGCACCAGTTGCTCCCCCAGTTGCTCCCCGGAGGAAGATCACCGCATGACCGTCGTGAAGATCACTACTGTTTCGGTGGTCGATGCCCAGGTCTCCGGTTTGGAGCAGCGATTCGCTGCCTGCCGGGCTTCGATGGGAGCGGTTCCCGGGTTCCGCGGGTTCGAGTTGCTGCGCCCTACCGGTGGTGGGGACCGGTATTTCGTCGTGTCCTGGTGGGCTTCCGACGCAGCGTTTTGTGACTGGCTGGCCTATGGTCGGGAGACCGCGCACGGAACCATGCGCTCCGACACCCGGCTGATGTCGGAGCTGTTGGAATTCGAGGTGGTCGACCTGGCCGCAGCGTCCCCGGAAGATCACCCAGCGTGATACCCTGCGGCGCGACTCCCGTGACTCCCGCGAGAACAGGTGAGCACATGACAGGCATCTCGGCAGGACCCACTGACGTCGGGCCGCGAGGGGGTGGCCCGAACCGGGTGTTGCTGCCGGACTGCCTGATGGACGAGGAGGCACGTTAGCCCCGAAAATTGGAGAAACCCCCGCCCAAAAGATTGATCAACAAAAGCGGGGGCCCCTCTTCACCAAAGACGTGGGTCAGACCACTGGTGGTGAGTGTAGCCGATCGTGCTGGATGGTTCCAGTCCTCCGGCCGGGCGAGTTCCCCACCACCGTGGTCGTGGTCCACGTCACAAGTTGACGGAGAACCCGGAATGACCGAAATGACCTTGACTGGCTCGCAGTGGGCGGGTGGTCTGCGGTGAGTATTGAGGCGCAGCGGCTGGTGCGGGCTGTGGGCGAGTTGACCGGCCCGCAGAAGGCGGTCCTGGCGGCGTACGCCGCCTACGCCGATGAGAGCGGGTACTGCTGGGCGGGGACGGCGCGGATCGCGTTCGACACCGCGTTCTCGCTCGCGACGGTCGGGCGGGCCCGCCGTGCCCTGATCCGGCGCGGCTGGCTGAAATCGAGGCGCCGGTTGGGGACCGCGTCGGTGACCCGGCTGAACCTGGCCCGGATCGCCGAGGCCGGGATCGACACCGGACCGGCCCGCCCACGCCGGCCGCTCTTGATCGAGTTCGCCGACCCCGGACCCGACGCCAGGGGCGGCACCGAGCTCGCCTCGGCGTCACCGGAGGTCTCGGTGGCACCGGCGCCGCCACGCCGCCCGCGCAAGCACATCCCGATCGCTGAGCCACCTGCCCCGGACACCGCACCGGGCGACCGGCCGAATGACCGGCCGAATGACCCTGTTTGCGCTGGTCCCGCCCAGTCCGCTCACCCTGAGCGGAACGATCCGCTCAGGGTGAGCGGGTTACCCGCTCACCCTGAGCGGGAATCTGTCAGAGAACTGTCAGGTGATCTCTCACTCGACGCGCGCGCCCACGCGGACAGCGTCGGGGACCGGGTCCCCGACCGGAGCGAGCGAGCGAGCGAGACGGCTCCGCCGACCCCCCACCCCGCACCCGCCGACAGCCGCGCCCCAGCAGTCGACCCGGCTCCGGCGGCGGCTCCGGCCCAACCCCCGACGCCCGCGCCCGGAGACGAGGCCGAGGCGGCGGCGTGGGCCCTGGACCTGATCGGCGGCCTGGACTACGGGGCCCACCGGCGCCCCACCCGCGCCCGCGCCACCGCCCTGGCGCTCAAGCTCGGCGTCGCTCACGCCGGTGGGCTCTCCCAACGGGACCTGCGGCGGCACTGCCGCGCCGCGCTCAACCAGGCCCGCCGCAACGGCGTCGCCTACCTCGACGGTGCCTTGGACCCCGACCACCTGCCCATCCCCACCCGACCGGCACCCTCGCCCGCACCGACGTCCACGACGCCCGCAGCGCCTGCGGCGGCGACCACCGCCGTGACCACCGCCGTGACCGGCGCCGTGACCACCGCCGTGACCGGCGCCGTGACCACCGCCGTGACCGGCGCCGTGACCACCGCCGTGACCACCGCCGTGACCACCGCCGTGCCCGGCGCCGTGCCCGGCGCCGGGCTCGATCGTCCCTCCGGCAGTCCCGCGACCGCCACGATGTCCCGCGCCCAGGCGCAAGCCGAGATCCGACGCATCCTCACCCGCCGCCGACCCGCCACCAGCCCTGAGATGGCCGCAGACGCCCAAACAGGCCCCGCCGCAGCATGACCCCTCCCGTCACGTCCGGGCCGCCCGCCAGCGACGGTCTCAGGGCCGAGCACGGCCACCCGCACACAAGCAGGCGACCGGCCCCCTCGTCGCCAACGTCGCCAGCCACCCGGGGCGTCCGCCGGATCGCGGCCGCGGACACGACCTGACACCGGTCGAGACCAGCGGAAACGATCTCGAACATGGCCAACACCGAGAGGTCCGGTCTGAGCGGGCCATGTCCTCACTCGTCCGCCTCCAAGGCCGTGACCTGCGGAAAAGCCGACGAACGCGGCGGCGTGAGTCCATGATGGACGAAAATCGGCCACCCCGGGCCGATACACGATGGGGTCTCAGTAACCGTCGGGACCAGCACATACACCGCCCGGCATGATCGAACCGGGCGGGCCCCCCCGAGGGCCGCGTCACCGTCCCTCGACGGGACCGGTGAGGGTGCTGACCTGCGGATCTGTCGAACCCGTCCGGCCTCGCTCGACCTGGAGCGTCGCCCGCTCGAACTCGCCCGCCATCGGCGACAGGGGCTCGACAAGGCCATAGACCAGCGGAAACGACACTCAACAGTGATCAACTGCGGACCGGGCTCGCGGTGCCCACGCATCCACGACGGGCTCGAATGAGCCGGTGACCTGCGGATCCGCCACGACCGCGGACGCGGCGGCGGTCCTCGTGCGCCCGGCGCCCGTCCCTGCCCTATTCCTGCGACATGGGATCGACAACTATCGAGACCAGCACACACGCCCCCACGCATGATCGACACGGGATCCTTCTCCTGCGCCGTGCCACCTCCTCGCCCGGCCGCCATCACGGCCGTGACCTGCGGACAAGCCGAGAATCGACCCGAGTCGAGACCACAATGGACACGGCCCCCGCAGCTCACGACAGTATGCGACAGAGGCGCGATAACCATCGAGACCAGCGGAAACCCGGCCGATCATGATCGTTTCCAGTGGTGCGGTACGGGCGTACCGCCCGCTGCGGACGGCCCCCTGCGGGGCTGTGACCTGCACAGATGCCGGATCTGGACGCCGCGGACGGCCGGCCTGCCGACCGACCCCACCTGGTCGCGCACCAGGCGACACCCAGGCGACAAGTGTCGAGACCAGCGGAAACGCCCCCCATAGAAGATCATCGCCGTAGGCTGCCGAGTCGCCGCCCGGGCCGCGTGGAGGGCCTCCCGGCCCGCCGATGGGGGCCCTGACCTGCGGAAATAGTGAGATCCGGTCGGTGGGCGTTCGTGCCGCCACCTGCTCTCAGGGCTCCGCTTGATATCACGGGAAGGTCACGACACGCGGCGAGACCAGCGGAAACGCACCGATGAAACGATCATGGACCCGGTCGGCATTGTCCGCCGGCGGGGCGGCGTTGCCCGGCAAGGCTCTGACCTGCGGATTCTCCGACGGTCCTTCCCGGATCGGTGCGCCCCTGACGCCTCGAGGGGGCGCTTCAACGCCTGTGAGATCGGTGTCAAAGCTGCTGGTCCAGGCCCCTATAGGGCGATCTTGACGGGGCTCTGTGGGTGATCATCGGCGTTGCCGGCGCTGCCCGCCTGTAGATGATCTTGTCGCGGTCGCGGTCGCGGTCGCGGTCGCGGGTGGCTGGTGTCGTCCTGGCTCGCGCGGCGGCGGTGGTGGCCGGATCCGGCGTCCGCGGCGCCGTCTCGGGTCGCCGTCTCGGCGGCTCGGGCTTCGCCTGGGGGCGACCGGTCGCCGTCGCCTGCTGAGGCCGACGCGGCTCGAACACGCCGCGCCCGACCACAGCCGGCAGGGCCGAGCGGTGCACCGCCCGCCCCCCCAATCGCGGACGCGACGACGCCCCTCGTGCACCTGCCGCCCGTTCCCACCCTGGTTCTGCGATAGGGGGCGACAACTATCGAGACCAGCACAAACGTCAGCCACGAAGATCATCCCAGTCGAACCGGCACGCACGTACCACCCACCCCGAACCCGCCCCCGCAAGGCCGTGACCTGCGGATGCGCCACCGCAGGCGGTCGTGCGCCGAGCCCGCGGCACCCCCCAGTCCTCTCTGCGAGAGGTGCTCGACAAGTACCGAGACCAGCGAAAACAAGCCTCACACATGATCATCACTGGTGGGGTGTCGGCACGAAATCCGGACCCGCACGGCCGGGTGGCGAGGCCCTGACCTGCGAAAAGGCCGGAATCCGGGCCGGTCCGGGCCGCGGCCGGCGCCTGCGCCGCCCGCCCCGGCGAGGTAACGGGAAGGTCACGACACGCGGCGGGACCAGCACCAACACACCACCGAACCGATCATGAACCCGGTCCGCGCCGGGCCCCGCCCCGGCGGCACCGACCGGCATCGCTCTGACCTGCGGACTCTCCGACCGTGTCGCGGCGGCCGGTGCCGCCCAGGCGACCTGAAGTGCCGCCCTCGACCCGTCTCGACCGACAGCGAAACCGCTGGTCCCGACCCCTACAAGGCGATCATGACACCGCCCCGCGGGTGATCATCGACGCGGCAAGTGCGGGACGCCTGTAGGCGATCTCGCTCGGGCTCGAGTCCGGGTCCCGCACCGGCACCTGGGCCCGGTCAGCGCGCGTGGTCCGGCGGGCGGCGAATGACTTCCCGCTCTGCCCCGACCGCACCCGCAAGTAATCGATGAGGTAGGATTTCAGCGTAGCCAAGTCAGATGTTTCCGCTCCCCAGCCCTCCGGAGGCCTCGATGCCGAGCCCGCCCCCTGCTCCACTCGTCCGGGAGCCCGCGCTGCCGGGGATGCCGGAGCAGGGCGCAGATCACGAGTGGTGGGACCGGACCTGGCTTCCTCGCCGACCCCTGGCCACTGATGACTTTCTGCACGGGGTCTACCGGCTCCCCCGGGGTAAGGCGAAGAGCAGGCGCTATGTCGAGGCGAACCCGAAGGCGATCTCGAATCTACTGGTGGTGGATGTGGATCATTCGGATGCGGCGCTGCGGCTGTTGTGGGACCGCGACGGATGGCGCCCGAACGTCGTCGTGGA
>NZ_VRMC01000113.1:0-16054 GCF_008369905.1 Pseudonocardia sp. EV170527-09 | reverse complement strand
GGACCCTGGCCGACGGCTGGGCCTACGCCCGACTCTATGAGTCGACCCGCCAACGCAACGACGCCCTACCCGGCTGGCTGCACTTCTACAATCACCACCGCGCTCACTCCGCCATCGGCGGCCAGCCACCAGTCACCAGGCTGACCAACCTCCCTGGACATCACATCTAGGCCGCGACCAGCGGTGACGCCTGCTTCCGACGGGGTATGGCGCGCGGTGCCGCCCGGCCGGGTGACCCGGCCGGGCGGAGCGTCACCCGCCGTCGGGCGGGCGGTTCCCCTCGTCCGGCCGGCCCGGCGGCGGGCCGGAGTCCGGCGCGGGCGCCGGGGCCGGGCTGCCCGGAGGCGGCGGCGGAGCGGGCACCGACCCGCTGCTGACCTGCAGGGTCACCTGCTCACCCGGGAGCGCGGCGCCGCGGGGCTCCTGCCCGACGACCGTCCCCTCGGGAGCGTTGTTGTCGACGGTGCGGGTGGTGACCTGCCATCCGGCACCCTCCAGCTCACCGCGGGCGTCGCCCACCGACCGGCCGACGACGTCCGGGATGCGCGACTCGGCGCCGCCGTCGAGGTAGCGCGGGTCGGTCGGCGGCAGCGGGGTCGGCGGGGTGTTCGCGACGAGCGGGCCCACCGCGCCGTACCAGGTGCGGGCCGGGGTCTTGCCGCCGAAGATGTTGCCGTTCCCGCAGGCGAAGGGGGCGCCGCCGCCGTCGCAGAGGGGTCGCGGCCGGTTGGAGTTGTCGAAGGTGATGACCGCGCCGGCCATCTCCGGGATCGCACCCATGAACGCGGCCGACTTGTGCTGCTGGGTCGTCCCCGTCTTGCCCGCCATCGGCCGGGTCCAGCCCGCGGCCCTCGCCGCGGCGGCGGAGGTGCCGGCGACGTCGTCCTTGCTCAGGCCGGTGACCAGGGTGTTCGCCAGCGCGGGATCGACGGCCTGCTGGCAGGGCTCCTCGGTGATCGGGACGGGCTTGCCCTCGGCGTCGGTGATCGAGTCGATCGGGGTCGGCGGGCACCACTTGCCCTGGGAGAACAGGGTGGCGCCGACGTTGGCCAGCTCCAGCACCGACGTCGGGGTGACGCCGAGCGTGAACGACGCGAGCCGCTGGTCCTTGATCACCTCGGCGATCGAGCGGTCGGTGCGCTTGCCGGTGCCCGGGTCGACGAACGGCGTCGTGGCCAGCGACTTCATGCCGAGACGGACGGCCATGTCGACCACGTCCGGCACCCCGGTGAACTCCTCGAGCTTGATGAACGCGGTGTTCGGCGACTGCGCGAGCGCATCGGTGAGGCTCATCCGGCCGGGGTAGTTGCCGGCGTTCGCGACCGGAACGGGGCGGCCGCTGCCGTCGACGTAGATCGGGGAGGCGTAGCCCGACGGCGGCACCTGCATCGAGTAGTTGATGCCGAGGCCCTTCTCCAGCGCGGTGGCCGCGGTGAAGATCTTGTACGTCGACCCGGCACCGAGGTTGACCGGCTGGTACGGCAGGCCGTAGCTGGTCTCCTCGGCGTCGGCGTTCAGGCCGAACGTGCGGCTCGACCCCATCGCGAGCACCCGGTGCTTGTGCTGGCCGGGCTGGACCAGCGACATCACGTTCGCGACGTTGGGGGTGTCCGGCGGCACCTCCTTGTCCAGGGAGCGCTTGACCTCCTCCATCGCGCGGCGGTCCAGGGTGGTGCGGATGGTGTAGCCGCCGCGCTGGATCTGCTCCTCGGTGAAGCCGGCCTCGGTCAGGTACTGCGTCACGTACTTGCAGAAGAAGCCCATGTCGCCGGCGCCGATGCAGCCGTTCGGCACCCGGACCAGCGGGTTCGCGACGCCGAGCGGAGCGGCCATGGCCTGCTTCGCCTGGGCGTCGTCGATCATCTGCTGCTGGCGCATCTGGTCGATCACGACGTTGCGCCGCTGCAGCGCGGTCTGCGGGTTCTGCACCGGGTCGAACTGGGTGGTCGAGCGGACCATGCCGGCGAGCATCGCGGCCTGCGGGACGGTCAGCTTGTCCGGCGTGGTGTTGAAGTACGTGCGCGCCCCGGCGGCGACGCCGTAGGAGCCGTTGCCCAGGAAGACGATGTTGAGGTAGCGGTTGAGGATCTCGTCCTTGGACAGCTGGCGCTCCAGCTGCAGGGCGATCCGCGCCTCCTTGAGCTTGCGGGCCGGTGTCTGCTCGGTGGCCTTGAGCCGCTCGGCCTCGCTCGTCGCGTCGACGTAGAGCATGTAGTTCTTGACGTACTGCTGGGTGATCGTCGAGGCACCCTGGACGACGTCACCGGACGCCGAGTTCGCGACGACCGCGCGCAGCGTGCCCTGCCAGTCGACGCCGTCGTGCTCGTAGAACCGGCGGTCCTCGATGGCCAGCATCGCGCCCTTCATCGCGGTCGAGATCTGGTCGTTCGTGACCTCGGTGCGGTTCTGGTCGAACAGGTAGGCGATCGGGCGACCGTCGGAGTCGGTGAGCGTCGTCGTCAGCGGCGGGCGGGTGCCGACCAGGTCCGCCGAGCTCGACGTGACGCTGTCACCCGCCTCGTTGGACAGCATGCCGAGGCCGCCGACCAGCGGGAAGGCCATGCCCGCCGTGATCACACCGAGCAGGACGCACAGGCCGGCGAGGACGCCGAGCGGGCGGAGCAGACGCCGGGGGAACCTCACGGGACCAGCCTACGGGCCACGGCGTCAGGAACCGGTCAGGCCGACACCCCCGGGTTGCGTAGTTTTGCGCGCTGACCCGGACACCCTCCGCGGTCGAGGATCGACGCATCACGTCGCGGGCCACCGGGCCCGCACCGGCCCGAGAGGCGACCCGATGCTCGACACCCTGCGTCCCGTCACCGGCAGGCCCCGCCTGCGTCCCGCCGTCGTCGTCCGCGCCTGCACCGCGGTCTGGAACTGGCGGTCGGCCGCACGCTGCCGTACCGAGGACGCCGAGAACCTGTTCGTCACCGGCGCCGACCAGCGCGAGGCACGCGAGTTCTGCCTGTCCTGCCCGGTCCGCACCGAGTGCCTCGCGCACGCCCTGGACCACCAGGTCGAGTTCGGCGTGTGGGGCGGGATGACGGAGCGGGAGCGCCGGGCGCTCCTGCGCCGGCGCCCGGACGTGCGCGACTGGGCCGCACTGCTCGGACGCGCGCGCTCCGACCACTACGCCGGACGCAGCAGGAGCGCCTGACCCGATAGCGTCAGCGGCGTGCTGGAGTTCCTGGCCGGTCTCTACCGGACGCACGCCGACGATCTCGCCACGGTGATCGACCAGCAGCGGGCGCTCCTCGCCGGCGGCACGATCACTCCGCAGCTCGACGACGTCGAGGCCGAGCTGACCTACCTGCTGCTGCGCCACCACCGGCCGTCGCAGGTGGTGGAGGTCGGCACCTACTACGGCTGGTCCACCACCTGGATCCTGTCCGCGCTGCGCGACAACGGGGCGGGTCACCTGCAGTCGTTCGACCTGGTCGACCACGTGTGCGGCACCGTGCCCGAGGAGCTGTCGGCCGGGCGCTGGACGTTCCACCGCGGGGACCTGCGCGAGACCGTCGAGAAGGTCCCGGCCGGCACCGGCTACCTGTTCGTCGACGCCGACCACGGACGCCGCTTCGCCCGCTGGTACCTGGAGCACCTGTTCGGGCGGATCGCGACGGGCACGCCGACCAGCGTGCACGACGTGTTCCACCTGCCCCGGGCACGGCCGTTCACCGAGGGGTCCGAGGTACTGCGGCACCTGGGGCGCAGCGGCACCGGCTGGTTCACACCCTCGCGGGCCGCGGCACCGCGGAACCTGCGTGCGCTCGACGCCGTCCGGGCCGAGCTGGGGATCACCGGGGCACGCGGGACCTCACGCAACCCGATGATCTTCTTCTCGATGCCCTGAGCTCAGCGAGCGGGATCGCGCAGCCCCTCGACGACGCCCTCCAGCACCGTCGCGAACCGGTCGGCCTCGGCCCGGTCCAGCCCGGACAGCAGGCGTTCCAGACGCGCGTCGAGCCGTCCACGGGTGCGGTCGACCGCGGCCCGCCCCGCGTCGGTGAGGGCGACGGCGACCGCCCGACGGTCGGTCCCGTGCGGACGGCGGAGCAGCAGGCCGTGCGCCTCGAGGGTGTTGACGTGCCGGCTGGCGACACTGCGCTCCAGCCCGACGGCGGCGGCCAGCTCGGTGGTGCTGACCCCGTCGCCGAGCCGCGCCAGCCCGGACAGCACCGGGTAGGTCGTCGCGTCGAGACCGTCGATGCCGCCGGTCAGTGCCGAGTGCAGCCCGGTGCGGGTGTCGCGCAGCAGGAGCCGACCGAGGGCGTCCGCACAGCGTCGTTCGGGGGTCACACCGCCCACGATACGTGCATCTTGCACGCGCCCCGCCGTCCGGCGTACCGTCCGAATGCGTGCACAGTGCACGCTCATGGAGGGAGTGGTCATGACCGGAGCAGTGGATCCCGAGGACGTCCTGCCGGACGGGGTCGAGTACGCGGAGCTGGGCGGGACGCCGGTGCGCAAGGGGACGGTCGCCGCGTTCGTCGCGACGGCGCGGTCCCTGGAGGCACTGCCCGCGGGCGACCCGGCCGAGGCCGGTCTGGCCGCGCACCTGCGTGACCTGCTGCCGGGCCTGCGCGCGGTCGGGGTGCTGGAAGTGTTCGCGCCCCGCTCGGCCCGGCTGCGGGCGGCGCTCGGCGTGTCCTGAGCTCAGCCCGCCGACGCCGCGGCGCCGGACTCGGTCTCACCGGCCAGCAGCGCGCCGACCCGACGCAGCCCGTCGAGGTCGGCGATGTCACCGGCCAGCGCGGGCACCCGCGTCACCGCCACACCGGGGTGCGCGGCGGAGAACCGGGTGAGCAGGTGCTCCTCCCGTTCGTGCAGGTCGACGCGGTCGGCGTGCAGCCGCAGCACCGCGGCCGCGATCTGCGACCCCGGTCCGCCGACCTGCTCGGCCGCGGCCCGCGCGCGGGCCGCGGAGACCGGCGCGAGCACCGGGTGGGTCCGGTTCAGCACGAGCCCGGCCAGCGGCATGTCCTCCGACGACAGCCGCTCGGTGAAGTACGCCGCCTCGCGCAGCGCGTCCGGCTCCGGTGCGGCGACGACGAGGAACGCCGTGCCCTCCGAGCGCAGCAACGCGTAGGTCTTGTCGGCCCGCTCGGCGAAGCCGCCGAACAGGGTGTCGAAGGCCTGCACGAACGCCGACGCGTCCTGCAGCATCTGTCCGCCGATGATCGAGCCGACGGCCTTGGCGAACAGCCCGAACCCGGCCTCGACGATCCGGCGCAGCCCGCGACCGCCGGCCCGGGCGGGCGCGGCGAGCAGCTTGATCATGCGGCCGTCGAGGAAGCGGGACATGCGCTGCGGGGCGTCGAGGAAGTCCAGCGCCGAGCGAGACGGCGGTGTGTCGACGACGACGAGGTCCCACGTCCCGGCGCCGGCGAGCTGACCCAGCTTCTCCATCGCCATGTACTCCTGCGTCCCGGAGAACGAGGAGGAGACCGTCTGGTAGAAGGGGTTCTCGATGATCTTCTGGGCCCGCTCGGGCGGGGCGTGCGACTCCACCATCTCGTCGAAGGTGCGTCGCATGTCCAGCATCATCGCGGCGAGCTCGCCGTCGACCGCCTTCACCGGGGCGGGGTCGTTCGACAGCTCGTCCACCCCGAGTGCCTGGGCCAGGCGTCGCGCCGGGTCGATGGTGAGCACGACGACCTGACGGCCGCGCTCGGCGGCGCGCACCGCGAGCGCCGCGGAGGTGGTCGTCTTCCCGACGCCCCCCGAGCCGCAGCACACGATGACCCGGGTGGCCGGGTCGTCGATCAGGGCGTCGACGTCCAGCACCCGGTCCGGCGCCGGGTCGGTCCTGCTGGTCATCGGCGGGCCTCCAGGTGCACTCCCTGCGCGGTCATCGACTCGGCGAGCTCGTAGAGCGAGCCGAGGTCCACACCGCCGAGCAGCGCGGGCAGCGTGATCCGCGGCAGCGGCGGGGTCGGCTCGGTCTCCAGCCGGCGCAGCGCGGCGGTCTCCCCCTCGACGGCGACGGCGTGCTCCACGGTCTCGGCGACCAGGCCGTCGATCTCGGCGGGAGCCAGCTCGATCCCGGCGCTCTGCAGGCCGTTGCGGATCCGGGCCGCGTCGACCCGGCCGCCCGCGGCGGCGGTGACCGAGCGGTCGGGCAGCCACTGCTCGCGCATCCGGTTCACCACGACCGAGCCGAGCGGGATCCCGGCGGCGTCGAGCTCGGCGACGGCGTCGAGCGTCTCGGTGACCGGCAGGTCCGACAGCAGCGTGACCAGGTGCACCGCGGTGAGCGGGGAGTGGATCAGCGCCTCGACTCCCTTGGCCTGCCCGTGGATCGGTCCGACCTTGGCCAGGTCCGCCATCGCCCTGGTGACGTCGAGGAACGACACGAGACGACCGGTGGGCGGCGCGTCGAGGACCACCGCGTCGTAGGCGGGGAGGCCGTCGGACTCCGTGCGGGTGACGCACTCCTTGGCCTTGCCGGTGAGCAGCACGTCACGCAGGCCGGGGGCGAGCGTGGTCGCGAACTCGATCGCGCCCATCCGGCGCAGGGTCCGCCCGGCCACGCCCAGCCGGTAGAACATCTCGAAGTACTCCAGCAGCGCGGCCTCGGCGTCGACGGCCAGCGCCCGCACCTCACCCCCGCCGGGCGCGACGGCGATCCGCCGCTCCTCGTACGGCAGCGGCGCGGTGTCGAAGACCTGGGCGATGCCCTGGCGGCCCTCGACCTCGACGAGCAGCACCCGCTTCCCGCCGCCGGCCAGGGCCAGCGCGAGGGCGGCGGCCACGGTGGTCTTGCCGGTCCCCCCCTTGCCGGACACCACGTGGAACCGCACGCGGGAGAGCGCATCGGGCCACGGGTCGGGGCGGGTTCCGGGCTCGGGCCGGACGGTCGTGGTCACGGCGACCAGCGTACGAGCGCCCACCGACAGCGGCCCGTCGGCGAGGTGCGTCCCACAACGGACGGGCGCGTCCCACGCTCCGGCGGTGGGCGTCCGTCGCAGCGGGACGGCCATCCGTCGCGCCACGGCGGTTCGGTGTCGGGTGCCCGGGTTACAGTCCCGCCCATGAGCTCCCCGGTCGTGAAGTGGGAATACCTGACCGCCCCCCTGCTGATCCACAACACCAAGGCGATCCTGGACAACTTCGGCCGCGACGGCTGGGAACTGGTCACGGTGACCAGCGGCGCGAACGCCGAGCAGCTGGTGGCGTTCTTCAAGCGGCCGGTGCAGCAGTGAGCGCACTCGCCCGGCTGACGGAGCTGGGGTTGACCCTGCCCGCCGTGGCCACACCGGCCGGCGCCTACATCCCGGCCCGGCGCAGCGGGAACCTGGTGTTCACCGCGGGCCAGGTCCCGTTCGTGGACGGGAAGGTCGCCGCGACCGGCAAGGTCGGCGACACCGTCACCGCCGAGCAGGCCTACGACCTGGCCCGGATCTGCACGCTGAACGCGCTCGCCGCGATCGACGGGCTGGTCGGCCTCGACAGCGTCACCGGCGTGGTGAAGGTGGTCGGGTTCGTCGCGTCGGACCCGTCGTTCACCGGTCAGCCCGGCGTGATCAACGGTGCGTCGGACCTGCTCGGTGAGGTGTTCGGTGAGGCCGGGGCGCACGCCCGGTCGGCCGTCGGCGTCGCGGTGCTGCCGCTGGACGTACCGGTCGAGGTGGAACTGACCGTGGAGATCGAGGACTGAGGTCGGGTCGACATGGGTGTGTCCGCCGGGGTCCCGGCCGGTCACGAGCTGCTGCTGCGGCTCGCCGGCCGGGTTCCCGACGAGCTGCTCTGGCGGCTGCGCGACTGGCTGGCCGCCGGGGACACCACGGCTCTCGGCGCGGTCCTGCCACGCACACTGCTGCGGCACCGGATCGGGCTGACCGGGCACGAGCGCAGCCTGCTGGCCGAGGTCGTCGGGCCGGATGCGCCGTCGCGGCGCCTGGTCGACGCGGTGCTGCCCGGCACACCCCCCGCCCCGCCCACGTTCACGGCGGGCGAGCCGGACCTGGCCGCGTGGTCGGCCCTGTCGGTGGTGCGTGACGAGGCGTCCGCGCTGCTGCTGGCCGTGCGCGACGACGGAGCCCGCGTGCTGCTCGTGCGTGACGCGCAGCGGCCGCATCTGCTCGCCGCCGCGGTCGCGCGGCTGCTGCGTGTCCACGGTGACCGTGTCCCGCGCGTCGAGGCCCTCACCGGCGACGCCCCGACCGAGTACCACGAGGCTGCGTGCACCGCGGCGGCGTCGTTGTGGAGCCGCGAGCCGGTCCCCACCGGCTGACGCGGGACCGCGAAGGAGGCCCCATGTCCGACCCCACGTACCGCCTGCTGCGGGAACTGGCCGGCCGGGTGGACGACGACCTGCTCGCCACCGGACGCGAGCTCGTCGCCGTCGGCGAGGAGGGGCACGCGCTGGAGCTGCTGGTCGCCGAGCTCGTCGCGGAACGGGCGGTGCTGCCGCACGCGGTGCGCTCCGAGCTGGTCGCCGAGGCGGCCGCCCGCCGGGTGCAGCCCGACGCCGACGCCTGCCTGCCGCCCGCCGCGGACGTCGCCGCGGGTCCGCACCGGTTCGACGGCGACGGCCCGCCCGGTGCCGCGGAGGCGGTGACCGCCGCACTCGCCGGCGTCCCGGTCCCGGAGTCGGGCTGGACGCTGGCCTGGCGCACGACGCCCGCCGGTGCCGCCCCCGGCCCGCTGCCGCAGCCGGTGCTGCTGGCTCGCACCGGACCGCACGATGCACCCGAGGTCCTGACCTACCAGGCGCAGGCGGCGCTGGCCCGGGCCGGGCTGGTCGTGTCGGTCGAGGTCGGCGACGACAGCCCGGACCCCGACTACCACCGCGCCGCCCGGGAGGTCGCGCGACCGCTCCCCGCAGCCGCCTCCTCTGCGCCGTCCCACGGCACTCAGTCCCACGACACCCCGTCCCACGACACCCCGTCCCACGACACTCCGTCCCACGACGCTCCGTTCCGTGACGTCCCGTCCCGTGACGACGTGTCGGCGGAGGGCGCCCTGCCCGCCGGGAACCGGCCGGTCCCGCCCATCTCGGCCCCGTCGTCCGACCGGGCTCCCGGCGACCGTCCCGACGACCGGCCGTCCGCCCGGGCCGGGCTCGTGCCCGCGGCGGTCCCCCCGGACCCGCGGCCCGACCGGGACGCGCCCTCCACCACCGCGGCCCCCGGGCCCGACGCACTCGGCGGCCCGGGCAGCGACGCGGCGCCGGCGTTCGATGCCGTACCGGCCCGGGACCGCGCCGACGGCTCCCCCCTGCGCCCCGGCGTCGATGCGGACGTCCCCGACCCGGGGCGATCGCCCGCGCCGATTCCCGACGACCGCCCCGCACCCCGCACCGACAGCCCCTCCGCGGAGGCCCCGGGACCGGCGGACCGACACGGCCGGGTCGATCCGGTGTCGACGGGCGGGACCACCACCTCGCCGGGAACGAGCGGGCCCGGCGACCGGCCGGGCCGGACCTCGGACGCTGCCGCCTCCCGCGCCGGCGCGGACCCGGGTACTCCCGCGACCGGCTCCGCGACGAGCCCGTCCGACGCGACCGGTCCTGGCCCGGACACCGGCACCTCGGCCGACACCGCACACGGTCCGGAGACGGCCACCGCCGACCCGACCATTCACGGCCCGGAGACCGGCACCCCCGACGGCGCCGACCCCGGTCCGGCCAGGTCTCGCGGCCCCGCGGCACGACCCGTCGCGGTACCCGCCGAGAACGAGGACACCGCTCATCCGGCACCGCGGCCGTCGCCGCCGATCCGGGCGTTGCGCGAGGCCACCGGGGGTGACTGGTTCGACTCGCCCCCGGAGGCCGGCAGCCCGAACCCGACGCCGGCGAGCGGCGTCGGCGAGGTCCCCGACGTCCCCCGGCACCGGTTCGTCGCCGAATCCACCGGGCCCGGCAACGGCCACTCCCCGGACCACAACGGGGCGCACCCCGCGACCGCGGACCGCGGGCCCGTGGCGGAGCCGCCGGAGCGTCCGGTTGCGCCTGACCCGTCGCCGTCCGACCGGCCGCCGGGTCCCTCCGACGGACCATCGACACCACCGGTCACCCCGGCACGTCCCGGGCCCCCGGCGTCTCGGACTGCTCCAGGGTCCCCGATCATGCCCGAGTCCCCGACCACGCCCGTTCCGCCGGTCGCCGCCGCGGATCCGTCCCCGGTCGGCCGCCGGTCGACCCGGCGTGACCTCGGCGTACCGCCCCGCGGGGCCGCCGGGCGGGCGCCCGCGGGCGACGGGCCCGCTCCGGTCGTCGTGCGTCCGCCCGTCGGAGCACCCGCGGCGCCGGGCCCCGACGAGGCGTCCTGGCTCGCGGACTGGGCCTCCGGCGCCTGGGTCGGGGAGATCCCGCCACCGGAGCCCCCGGCGCGTACCGACCGGACCGATGTCGACCGCACCGTTCCGGGCACGCCGCACGTCGTCCCCGCCGCGAACGGCACCGCGCCGGCCTCGTCGGAGACCCCGGAGGACCCGGATCACGCCGCCCCCGCCACCTCCTGCTCACCGACGACGAGCCGGACGAGCCGCAGGAACCGGACGAGCCCGTCGCGGACACCACCGAACCGGCCGACGTCGTGGCGCCCACACCGGCGACGGACCAGCCCGCGCCACGCCCGCCGGAGGAGCCGGCGACGGGGCTCGCGGCAGGGTCCGCGGAGGCACCCGCCCCGAGGCCGCGACCGCGCCCCCGCCCCGCCGGGGGCCTGGCCGACCGGCTCACCCCCACCGAACAGGACCTGCTGCAGCGGCTGCACGAGGAGCTCGCGGCCCGCGAGAACGGCGGCGAACCGACCCCCCGCAACGGCACCGCCCGCACCGACCGGGGCTGATCCGGCCGGGTTCCGGGGGACCGTCCTCGCGGAACAGCGTCCCCTGGGCGAAAGCGAGAACTCCGGCCGGGCGGGAGCAGCAACTCAGCCGAACGGGAGCCGGAGCTCAGCCGAGCCGGAGCAACAGCTCAGCCGGGCCGGAGCGGGCACTCAGCCGACCGCGCGCACGATCCGGTCGAGCACCCGCTGCAGGTGCAGCGCCCGGGCGGCGTCCACCGGGAGGTCCGCGCCCGAGCCGATCGCGTCCGCGAGGTCGTCGAGCAGCGCACCGAAGCAGGCGACCGCGTCGGCCGGGCGTCGGTCGAGCACGTACCGGCCGCGGCCGTCCGCCCCGAGCCCGCCGACCAGCGCCACCTCGAACTCGGTCGGGTCCACCGGGACGCGCAGCGACAGCACCACCGAGCTGCGGGCGCCGCCGTCGTGGACGAGGCCGATCCGCCACAGGTCGGGCTCGTCGCGGTGGGCGTGGTCGACGTCGACGACCGGGCCCAGCGCCGCGTCCAGCAGGTCCACGACGTGCGGACCGACGTCGAGCAGCGCCCCGTGCTCGGCCCGCCACGACGACGCCGCGAACGGCCCGCCCAGCAGAGCCCCGGACAGCCAGCGCGCGGTCGCGGTCGTCCCCGGTCCACCGGCGCCGGTCGGGACCGCGTCGAGCCAGGTCCGGATCGCCGGGTCGAACCGCAGGGTCAGCATCGTCGCCGACCGGACGCCCGACGCCGCGACCGCAGCCGCGGCCCGTTCGGCGGAGGGCAGGTCCGCGGCCAGCGGCTTCTCCAGCACCACGTGCTTCCCGGCGGCCACGACCCGCTCCAGCAGCTCGGCCTGGACGGCGGGCGGGACGGCGAACGCGACGGCGTCGCACGCGTCGAGCAGGTCCTCGACCGAGGCGTGCACCGGACCGCCGGAGACTGCGGCGATCTCGGCGGCCGCTTCCGGTCGTCGCGCCCACACCCCGGCCGCCGACCAGCGGGGATGCGCCGCGATGGCGGGGGCGTGCACCTGTCGCGCCCACGGCCCGGCGCCGAGCAGTCCGATACGCATGCGGGCATTCTCACCGCCGACCGGCCCCGATCATGACCTAGGGTCGGCGGCCATGAGCGATGATCCGGCGACGCAGCCGGTCGAGCCGAGGGCCGCCGCGACCGTCCTGCTGGTCCGCGACGAGCCGGCCGGCGGTGACCTGCAGGTCTTCCTGCAGCGACGAGTGGCCGGGATGGCGTTCGCCGGCGGCATGACCGTGTTCCCCGGCGGCGGTGTCTCCGCAGGGGACGAGCCGGACCCCGCCCGCTGGCGCGGTCCGGACCCGGCCCTCTTCGGCGCCAGGCTCGCCCAGCCGGCGGGCCTGGCCGCCGCGCTGGTGACCGCGGCCGTCCGCGAGACCTTCGAGGAGTGCGGCGTGCTGCTGGCGGCCCCCACCGGATCCGAACCGGGCCCGCTGGAGGCCGCCGCGGCCTGGCGGGACGACCTGGTCGCCCACCGCACCACGCTGCCGGAGCTGCTGGCGGCGCACGACCTGGAGCTGCGCGCGGACCTGCTGGTCCCGTGGGCCCGCTGGATCACCCCACCACGCAACCCGAAGCGCTACGACACCGCGTTCCTCGTCGCGCGGGTGCCGGACGGCCAGGTCGCCGACGACGCCACCACCGAGGCCGTCGAGGCGCGCTGGTGGACCCCGGCCGAGGCGCTGGCCGGCTACGACGACGGTGAGCTCAAGCTGATGCCGCCCACCCTGCGGACCCTGCAGGAGCTGGACCGCCACACCACCGCCGCCGACGTCCTCGCCGCGGCGGCCGAGCGCGACATCGAGCCGATCACGCCCGAGGTGCGGCGCGAGGGCAGGGTCGTCACGATCACTCTGCCCGGCGATCCCGACTGGATCTACGAGGAGGCCGTCCGGTGAGCCATCCGCTCTACGGCACGCTGCGCGCCGCGCACCCGCTGGCGTCGGTGCTGCTGCAGGACAACCCCGGCCCGATGACGCTGGAGGGCACCAACACCTGGGTGCTGGCGGCCCCGGACGCGCGCGACCGGATCGTCGTCGACCCGGGTGAGGACGACGGCACGCACCTGGAGGCGCTGGCCGACGGCCCGCCGGTCGCCGCGGTCGTCCTGACCCACCGCCACCACGACCACGCCGGCGGGATCGGCCGGTTCGTCGAGCTGACCGGCGCACCCGTGTTCGCCGCGGACCCCTCGCTGACGTCGGGGACCACTCCGCTGCTCGACGGCGCCGTCGTCACCGGTGGCGGGGTCGAGCTGGAGGTGCTGAGCACCCCCGGTCACACCTCGGACTCGGTGTCGCTGCTGCTGCGCGGCCCCGGCGCCGACGGCGGCGCGCTGCTCTCCGGCGACACCGTGCTCGGCCGCGGCACCACCGTCATCGCCCATCCCGACGGCACCCTCGGCCCCTATCTGGACTCGCTGCGCCGGATCGCGGAGCTGCCCGCGGGCACCCCGGTCCTCCCCGGGCACGGGCCGGAGCTCCCGGACGCCGCCGAGACGGCACGCCACTACCTCGCCCACCGCGAGCAGCGGCTGGAACAGGTCCGGGCGGCGCTGGAGCGGCTCGGGCCGGACGCGTCGGCCCGCGACGTCGTCGAGGTCGTCTACGCCGACGTCGACACCTCGCTGTGGGACGCCGCCGAACTGTCGGTCCGGGCACAGCTGGATCACCTGCGTGGATGAACGGGGCTCCGCGGAGCGTTGGACCGGCGAGGCCCGATCGGCCTAAGGTCCCCGCATCCGCGGGGGCGTCGCGATCCGTCCGCCCCGTTCCGCCCGAAGGAGACCCCGTGCGTCGCACGATCCTGGCCCTGGCCGCCGCGCTGCTGGCCCTCACCACCCTCGTCGGCTGCAGCAGTGCCGGGTCCGACACGCTGCGCGTCGGCACCGAGGGGACCTACAGCCCGTTCAGCTTCCAGGGCCCCGACGGGCAGCTGACCGGCTACGACGTCGAGGTCGCCCGTGCGGTCGGCGCCAAGCTCGGCAAGGAGGTCGAGTTCGTCCAGACCCCGTGGGACTCGATCTTCGCCGCGCTCGAGTCGCAGCGGATCGACCTCGTCGCCAACCAGGTCACGATCAACGACGAGCGGAAGGCGAAGTACGACCTCTCGACGCCCTACACCGTGTCCGAAGGCGTGATCGTCACCCGCGCCGACGACACCGCGATCCGCAGCCTGGCCGACCTGCGGGGCCGCACCACCGCCCAGTCCGCGACCAGCAACTGGGCCGAGGTCGCCCGCGGCGCCGGGGCGAACGTCGAGGCCGTCGAGGGCTTCGTGCAGGCCGTCCAGCTGCTCAAGGACGGCCGCATCGACTCGACGGTCAACGACACCCTCGCCGTCGGCGAGTACGAGAAGTCGACCGGGGACAAGGGCATCAAGGTCGCCGCCACCACCGGGGACACCAGTGAGCAGGCCTTCGCCGCCCGCAAGGACAGCGGACTGATGCCCGACGTGGACCGGGCACTGGCCGAGCTGCGGGCCGACGGCACCCTGGCGCAGCTGTCCGAGAAGTACTTCGGCAGCGACGTCAGCGGGAAGTAGATGGATCCCGGCACCTGGGAGCTGATCGGCCGCAACCTGTGGCCGATGCTGAAGGCGACGGTCACGATGACCATCCCGCTGACGGCGATCAGCTTCGTGATCGGGCTGGCGCTGGCCCTGCTGCTGGCGCTGGCCCGGATCTCGTCGATCGCGGCGCTGTCCTGGCTGGCCCGCGCCTACATCTCGGTCGTGCGCGGCACGCCGCTGCTGCTCCAGCTGTTCATCGTGTTCTACGCGCTGCCGCAGCTCGGGCTCGTGATCGACCCGTTCCCGTCGGCGGTGATCGCGTTCAGCCTCAACGTCGGCGGCTATGCGGCCGAGATCATCCGGGCGGCGATCCTGTCCATCCCGAAGGGGCAGTGGGAGGCCGCGCAGACCATCGGCATGGGGTACGCGACGACACTGCGCCGGGTGATCCTCCCGCAGGCCGCGCGGACCGCCGTCCCGCCGCTGTCGAACACGCTGATCTCGCTGGTCAAGGACACGTCGCTGGCCTCGACCATCCTGGTGACCGAGCTGCTGCGGGTCGCCCAGCTGGCCGCGGCGCCGACGTTCGACTTCTTCGCCCTCTACGGCGTGGCCGCGGTGTACTACTGGATCGTCTGCCTGATCCTCTCGTCCGTGCAGGTACGGGTGGAGGCGCGGCTGGAGAGGTACGTGGCGCGATGAGCGACCTGCTGACCGTCCGGGGCCTGCGCAAGTCCTTCGGGACGCTGGAGGTCCTGCGTGACATCGGGTTCGACGTCCCCGCGGGGACCGTGACCGCCGTGATCGGGCCGTCCGGCTCGGGCAAGACGACGGTGCTGCGCACCCTGAACGCGCTGGACCGGGCCGACGCCGGGGTGATCACCATCGGCGATCTCGCGGTCGACTTCGGCGCCCCCGTCGACCGGGCCACGCTGGCCCGGTTCCGATCCCGGACCGCGATGGTGTTCCAGTCGCACAACCTGTTCCCGCACCGCACCGTCCTGGAGAACGTCATCGAGGGCCCGGTGATCGTGCAGAAGCGGCCCCGGGCCGAGGCGACCGCGGACGCCCGGCGGCTGCTGGACCAGGTGGGGCTGGCCGAGAAGGCCGACCAGTACCCCTACCAGCTCTCCGGCGGCCAGCAGCAGCGCGTCGGTATCGCCCGTGCGCTGGCCCTCGACCCGCAGCTGATGCTGTTCGACGAGCCCACCTCGGCGCTGGACCCCGAGCTCGTCGGCGACGTCCTGCGGGTGATCAAGGACCTCGCGACGGCGGGCCGGACGATGGTCATCGTCACCCACGAGATCCGCTTCGCCCAGCAGGTCGCCGACCAGGTCCTCTTCGTCGACGGCGGGGTGGTGGCGGAGTCCGGTCCGCCGTCGCAGGTGCTGGTCGAGCCGGCGCAGCCCCGCACCCGACAGTTCCTGAAGCGGATCCTCGACCCGCTCTAGATGTGATGTCCAGGGAGGTTGTCCCGTCCGGGGGCGGTGAGTCTGGCTGACAGACGAAGGCCTCCGGTTGTGAAGTGGAGCTGTCTAGGAACCGCTTCACCCACCGGAGGCCTTCGTGTCCCACGCTAACGCCGCTCTGACCCCGCGCGCCCGGCTGCGGCTCGCTCAACTCGTCGTCGAGCACGGCTGGACCCACACCGCGGCCGCGACAATGTTCATGGTCTCCGCGCGGACCGCCAAGAAGTGGTCCGACCGCTACCGGGCCGAGGGGCCGGCGGGGATGGCCGAC
>NZ_VRMC01000112.1:0-16355 GCF_008369905.1 Pseudonocardia sp. EV170527-09 | reverse complement strand
TCCGCGGGAACTGCGCCAACAGAGCCCGCACCTGCGGCTCGACCGCATCAGCCAGCGAACCCCGCGGGCCCCGTTCCCGCCGCGGTGGGCCCGGCGCCCGCAGCGCCGAACGCACCGTGTTCCGCGCGACTCCCAGCCGGCGGGAGATCTCCTTGATCGGGACACCCTCCGCCCGATGCAGACGACGGATCTCGGACCAGTCCTCCACCGACAACACCCCCTCAGCGTCGCCCAGAAGGGGTCAATCCCAATCCGACGTCAGGGGGTCAGTCTCAGGCCGTCGTCGACATCTGGACCGACGTCTGGGCCTACGGGGACGCGCCCGGCCCGGAGACCGAGCCCCCGTCCGTGCTGCCCTCGGCCTCGACGCGATCCGGTGGCAGTACCTGCACGGGGTGCCCGACCCGGGCACGGTGGACCCGGACACCTGGCACCACGACCACGCGCTCGTCTCGCGGGAGGGCAACGACGCGGTCCAGCTCGCGCTGTTCCGCGACTACCGCACCAACCGACCGTTGTACCCGCGTCTGCACGAGTTCCTGCGGACCTCGGGGGTCCCGGTGCTCGCGGTGTGGGGGCGCAACGACGAGATCTTCGGACCGGACGGGGCACGGGCGTTCGCCCGGGACGCCGGGGACGTCGAGGTGCACCTGGTGGACGGCGGCCACTTCCTGCTCGAGAGCCACCTCGACGTCGTCGCCGGGCACCTGCGGCGCTTCCTGGAGCGGGTCCCGCGGTGAGGCGTGCGCCCGACGGTGGACGCGCGGGTCGGTCCCGGCCGCGACGACGACCGCCGCTCACGCGGCCGCCAGATCGGCCTCCAGCGCCTCGGTGAGCAGCGCGACCAGCGCCTCGCGCTGCACGTCGGCCGACGAGCCGGACACGTCGTCGGCGCCGTCGAGCGCCGCCGCCGCGAGACCGGCCTTGGCGTCGATCAGGTCCGCGATCCGGGCGTCGATCGTCTGCGCGGCGAGGATCCGCCACGCGGTCACCGGTTCGGACTGACCGATCCGGTGGCTGCGGTCGATCGCCTGGGTCTGCTCGGCCGCGGTCCAGGACAGCTCCGCGAGCACGATGTTCGACGCGACCTGCAGGTTCAGCCCGACCCCCGCCGCGGTCAGCGAGCACACCGCCACCGCGACGCCCGGGTCGTTCACGAACGCGTCGATGTTGCGCTGGCGCACCGCCGGCGTCTGGTCGCCGCGGATCGAGGAGTACCGCACACCCTGCTTGGCGAAGGTCTGCTCGGCGGCGTCCATGACGTCGACGTGCTTGGCGAAGAACACGACCTTGCCCGCGCTGCGCGCGATCTGCACCGCGTAGTCCGCCGCCAGCCCGGCCTTGGCCCGGCCGAGGCGGCGCATCATCGTGAAGACGTTGTCCCCGGAGCCCGCCTCCGCCGCGTCCTTCTGCTCCCAGCCCGCGACGTCGCGGACCAGGCCGTGGTCGATGCCCTCGACGCCCGGGCCGGACCGGCGGGCCGCCAGCGCGGCGGTGTAGCGGGCCACCATCCGCCGGGCCAGCGCCTTCTCCGCCGCCCGGATGGACCGGCCGGTCGGGCCGTCGATCTCGACGGGCAGGTCGGCGATGCGCCGGGCCGGGATGTCCGCGGCGACGTCGATCTTGCGACGACGCACGATGCCCATGTCGACGACGCACTGGCGGGCGGCGCGCTCGAACAGCCCGTCGGCCGGGGTCATCCCGGTCGCGGTCAGTGCGTCGAGCAGCTCGGCGCGCGGCTTGGTCGCGTCGATCCAGCCGAGGAACTGCCAGATGGCGAGGAAATCCTCGACGTCGTTGATCAGCGGGGTGCCGGTCAGCGCCATGAGCAGCGGTCGCGGGATGAACGCCCGGATCTTCTCGGCGATCTCCAGGACGTGCTTGGACCGCTGCGAGGTGCGGTTCTTGATGAAGTGCGCCTCGTCGACGACCATGCCGCGGAACCCGAAGTCGCCCAGCCAGCCGATGTGCCGGTCGAGCACCTCGTAGTTGACGACGACGATGTCGGCGAAGCCGTCGACGGAGTCGCCGTTGCCCTGGATCGCGGTCGCGGACCGGCGCGGCGCCCACAGCGCGGCCTCGCGCACCCAGTTGGTCTTCACCACGTTCGGCACGACCACCAGCAGCGGGTAGGCGTTCGCCGCCTCCGCCGCGCGCAGCGCCTGCGCGGTCTTGCCCAGGCCGGGCTCGTCGGCGAGCAGGAAGGTGCGGTGCCCGTTCTCGGCGGCGGCGACGAGCTTCGCCTGGTGCGGCATCAGCTCCCGGCCACCCGGGATCGGGCGGGTCGACGGCTCGGGCAGCTCCATGCAGGCCGGGGCACCGGCCCCGGCGCGCTCGAAGGAACGCAGCAGCGGGCCGAGCAGCTCCCAGCCGGTCAGCGGCGTCGGGCGCGGGCCGCTCGGCGGGGCGGCGGAGAAGTCGGGCGCCAGGAACGGGTTGGCCATCTGCCGGGCCACCACGGACTGCGGCACGACCTGCGGCTTCGCCGGGACCTGCGGGACGTCGACGGGCTCCGGTTCCGGCTCCGGCTCGTCGACCTCGATACCGGCCGAGCGCAGCATCTCCCGCTTCAGCGCGCGCGCCGAGTCGGAGACGACGGCGTCGTCGGCGAGCAGGGCCAGCAGGCCGGCGTCGCGCACCGCGTCCATCGCCAGCGCCTTCGCGATCTCGTCGAGGCGCTGCAGGGTCTCGGCGCGCTTCGCGTCGTCGTGCCGGTCGCGGACCCGGGCCCGTTCGTCACGCAGCAGCAGCGCCACCGTCTGGAACTTGGTGCGGGTGGCCGGGGTGACCCGGCCGCTCCGCAGAGCCGTCCGCACCTCGCGTGCGGCCCCGGTCAGCACCGACATCACGTCGTTGCCGCGCGGGCGGCGACGTCGCTGGGGGGTGCCCTGGCGAGCCCCGGTCCGGGGCCTGCCTCCTCGCGCCACGTACTGCTCCTGTCGACGTCCTGCGGCGCCGGTCCGTGGCCGCGTCCCTTCGGGGGCCGCGGCCGGACGTGCTCGACGTGACGAAGGGCCTGATGGCCCCTCCGCACCACGAACCGGCCGGTGGGGGATCGCAGTCACGGAGGTCGGCGGTCCGGCTGCGGGAAGCGCCACAGGCCGTCGACGGTGTCCGGGACCCGCTCTCCGCCCCGGCCGTGGAACGCCCGGGACGGGCGGCAGATCTGATCCGGGTCCCACCCTACCCCGCGCGGGCCCGGTCGGCGCGTGACACACCGGTGGCGGGCGACACCACTGCCGACATCACTGCCGTCACCGGTCCGGGCCGACCGGTCCCTCGATCCGGAACAGCCGGCGGGCGTTGCCCTCGGTGAACAGGGCGCGGTCGGTGGCGCCGAACTCGTCGAGGAACGCCTCGACCTCCACCCGCGACGGGTGCTGGAAGGGGTGGTCGGTCGAGAACAGCAGCCGGTCGGGCGTGGTCACCGCCAGCGCGTGCCGCAGGTGCGCGGGGTCGAGCATGCCCGAGCAGGTGAGCACGATGTTCTCGCGCACGTACTCGGGCACCGAGCGCTCCAGTCCCGCGACCCGGGCGACGCCGTTCGCCCGATCGGCCCAGTAGGGTAGCAGCTCCCCCCAGTGGCCGAGCACGACGGTCAGACCCGGGTGCCGGTCGAAGGTGCCGCGGGCGATCAGGCGCAGCACCGCGACGGCGGCCTCCACGTGCCAGCCCCACCCGAACGTCGCGAGCGCCAGGTCGGTGGTGCCGCCGAACCCGGAGTACGACGCGTCGCGCACGGCGGGCGGCGGGACCTGCGGGTGCACGAACACCGGCAGCGCACGCGCTGCGGCGACGGCGAACAGATCGTCGAGGCGCGGGTCGTCGAGCAGGAGCTCGCCGCTGCGGCCGTAGACCATCGCCCCGACCATGCCCAGGTCGGCGGCGCGTTCCAGCTCGGCCGCGACCGCCGACGGCGCCGCGGTGGGCAGGGTCGCCATCGCCCGCAGGCGTCGCGGACGGTCGGCGACGGCCGCGGCGGCGGTGTCGTTGAGCTCGCGGCACAGCGCGACCGCGTCCGCCGGGTCCAGCGGCCCGGTCGAGGGCGGGGCGATCGAGAGCACCTGCAGGTCGACGCCCTGGGCGTCCATCGCGGTGATCCGGCCCGCGCCGAGGTCGTGCAGCTGCGCGAGGTGGTCACCGATGTCGTTCAGCGCGGTGCTCGGGTCCCGCCGGTCCGCCGGCAGGGCGGCCAGTGCCGCGTCCAGCGCGGGGGAGGTCCAGTGCTCCTCGACGGCGATGATCGTCATGCGTGCTCCCGCGGCTGTCGGAGGACCGGCCGCGTGATCACGGGGCCGAGGACGATCCTGGCACCGCGGGCACGGCAGTGGTCACGGCACCGGGCAGCTCCGCGGCATGCCGGGCCCGGGAGGCCGGGTCAGCCGCGCAGGATCCGTGGGATCGCCTGCCGCACCGCCGCGAGGTCGGTGAGGACCTCGACGGCGCGCACGTCCCACTCCGAGTCCCCCAGCACGAACGCGGTCGACCCGGCGACCCGGCGCACCGCGGTTCTGACCAGGTCGGGATCGGGCTTGGTGCGGCGCGCGTCGGACCGGGTGAGGCAGGCGTCGGCCAGCTCGCGCCCGCCGAACAGGTCGAGGTAGGCCTCGACGTGCTCCGGGTCGCCGGAGCTGGCCAGCACGACCTTCATCCCGAAGCCGTCGCGCAGGTCGGCGAGCAGCTCCGCGGCCTGCGGCAACGCGACGACCTCGCCGAGCAGCGGGTCGAACTCCTCCTTCCAGGCCGCGCGGGCGTCGTCGCCGTGGGCGTCCTCGAACTCCTGTCCCGCCACGGCGGGCACCAGCTGGTCGCCGCCCATCCCGACGGCGCGGTGCAGCCGCCACAGCGGCACCGTGACGTCGAACCGGCGCAGGGCGCGGGACCAGGCCAGCGTGTGGTGGTAGTTCGTGTCGACGAGCGTGCCGTCGACGTCGATCACCGCGGTGTCCGGGGTCGTCATCCGCGCGGGGTACCCAGGTCTGCGGTGTCCACGCCCGACGAGGTCGACGAGCCCCCGCCCTGACCCCCGGCGGCCGCGCTCACGCGACCGGCCGCCCCGCCCCGCCCGCGCCGACACCCGGCCGGGGCTGCCGGAGGGCCGGACCGGCGTCGCGCAGCAGGTCGGCCAGCCCGCCGCGGGCACGGCCCCGGGTGCGGGCGCTGGTCCGAACCGTCCCGGGCGCACCCGGGACGACGCGGTAGCCACCGGCCCGCAGTCGGGCGACGAGCCCATGGTCCTCGCCGCATGCCAGCGGCGGGAACCCGCCCACCGCCGCCCACGCGTCGGCGCGTACGCCCAGGTTGGCCCCGTACACCGGGTGCTCGGGCGGCGCCGGCTCACCGGGCGGGCGCGGCAGCCCGGGCACGTCGAGCACCACCCCACCGGCGACGGCGTCGGCGCCGGCCGCGGCCAGTGCCAGGTGCTCGGCCACCCAGCCGGGGGTCACGGTGCCGTCGGCGTCGGTGCCGAGCAGCCAGCTCGTGGCGGGGGTGGCGCCGTCGGCGGCGAGCAGCGTGGCCAGGGTGCGGGCGGCGAGCTCGCGGACCGCGCCGATCGTGACCGGTCCGGCGACCTCGTGCGGCCGCTGCACGGGCCGGCCGCCGGGCAGCGGGGCCACCCCGGCGGTGGGTTCGAGCACCGTCACCCGCACCCGGGCCGCGGCCGGGTGCGTCGCGGCCGCGGCCCGGGCGAGCGCGGCGGTGGCGTCGGAGCAGCGGTCGGCGACCACGCACAGCGCCCGCGCGGTGAGCCCGGGCGTGTGGTCGAGGGCGGTCAGCACGGAGCGGACGCAGGCGGCGACGGTGGCCGCCTCGTCGTGGGCGGGGACGAGCACCCCGACGGCGGACGGTGCGCCACGGGTCCGCGCGGGCCGGCTCACCGGCGCCGGACCACGTGCAGCAGGAACTGCTGGTCGGTGTGCTCGACCAGGGTGTCGAAGCGGTCGTCGGCCAGCACGCGTGCATGCACGGCCGCGGCGTCGGCGGGTGCCTCGGCGGGCCACTGCCGCCAGTGCACCAGCACCAGGTCGCCGCCCGGTACCAACGCACCCGCGATGCGGTCGAGCACGGCGTCGACCCGCGTGGCGGGCAGGTATAGAGGAACTCCGCGAGCACGACGAGGTCGACGCCGCAGGGGACGGCCCGGTCGTCGTCGACGTCGGCCCTGAGGATCTCGACGCCCGGGGTCCCGCGGACGGCCTCGGTGGTGGCGACGACGGCCTCGTCGACGACGTCGGAGGCCACCAGCCGGTCGCAGCGGGCCGCCAGCGCGCGGGTCAGCTCGCCGAGCCCGCACGCCGGTTCGGCGGCGAGGGCGTAGTGCTCCCGGGGCAGGCAGGCCAGCAGGACGTCGCGCTTGCGCCGCTCGTAGAACGAGCCGCGCACGTCCCAGGGGTCGGCGCCGTCGCGGTAGAGCCCGGCGAACAGCTCCGGCGGCGCCCCCGCGGGCGACGGCTCCCGGAAGTGGACCTCGTGGTCGCCGTCGAAGTGCGCGAGCGTCGCCGCGGACAGCACCGCCCGGGTCCCGCCGGGCGGCACCGCGGACTGCGACGCGTGCGCGGCGATCGCGCGCCGCCGGGCGTCGCGGTCCTCGGGCGACAGGGTCAGTCGGTGGGCGCGGTCCCACGGCACGCCGGGGTCGGTCGGCGCGATCCGGGTGCGCGCCCAGATCGGGAACCCGAAGCCGTGGGCGGTCACCGGGGCGGCCCGGGGGCAGGCCCGCCCGACCGCGGCGTGGTCGGGGTGGGGGTCGCCGCGCCATGGGCTCGCCCAGGCGTCGGCGCCGGCGAGCAGCCCGGTCAGCGGCCCGACGAGCCGGTCCTCGTGCAACGCCGAGTCCGGCAGCCCGAGCCGGTGCACCGTCGCGGGGACGCCCAGCTCGGCCAGCGCCGCGTCGAGCTCGGCGAGGCGGGTGCGGGCCAGCTCGGCCCGGTCGATCGACCCGACCTCGGGCAGAGCGGCCTCCCCGTCGCTGGCCAGGACGATCTCGACGGTGCCGCCCGCGGCGACGACGCCGCGCATGAGCCCGGCCGCGCCGAGGGTCTCGTCGTCGGGGTGGGCGCAGACCACGACCAGGCGGCCGAACGCCGACGGGTCCAGCTCGCGCCGGGCGAGGGTCACGGCCGCGTCCTCCCAGACGTGCGCGGCCTGTACCGGCTCCATCAGGTCGCCGGGGCGACCAGGGCGCGCCCGAGGGCGGCGAGGTCGCGTCCGCCGTGGTGCTGGCGGAGGTAGATCTGCAGGTCCGCGAGACGTTCGGTGAGCAGCGGCGACCCGGCCAGCACGGCCACCCCGGCGATCTCCGGGGCGGCGTCGAGGACGGTGCGGCACGCCCGCTCCACCGCGGCCCGCACGGTGGCCACCGCGTCGTGGTGGGGGCTCGTGGGGTCGGCGTCGATCCGGGCGGCGGTGACGGCGAGCAGGGCGTCGGCGGCGGCGACGGCCGCGTGCACCGCTCCCAGCGCGGCGAGCCGGTGCGGGTCCGGGTCGGTGGTGCGCAGGGGTTCCGCGACGTGGTCGACGACCGCGGCGGCGGCACCCAGCCACACCGCGGCCACCCCGGCGCCGCCGTGGGCGAAGCCGGGGCGTGCGGTGTAGGCGTCCGGGCCGCCGACGACGGCCTCGGCCGGCACGGGCACGTCGTGCAGTACGACGTCGTGGGTGTCGCTGGCGGCCATCCCGGAGGCCCGCCAGGCGGTCACCCGTTCCACCTGCGGGGCGCGCAGGTCCAGGTCCACGAGCCGGGTGCCGTCCTGCGCCCCGGCGACGACCAGGGCCCGGTCGAGCAGGTGGGTGCCCGAGCAGAACCGCACGGTGCCCGTGAGGCGCAGCCCGTCGCGGCCGCCGTCGAGCCGGGCCCCGCCGCCGGACCGCGACGCCCAGACCCCGTAACGGGCACCCGGGGCGGGGGAGCGGTGGAGGTCGGCGAGGATGGCGACGGCGTCGGCGTGCCCCTCGGCGAGCCGTGCGACCGGCAGGTCCCGTCGTGCGATGCGGGCCAGCCGGGCCCACCGGGCCGCGGTCGCCCCGGCGCCGGGCAGCGGGAGGTCCAGCTCACCGGCGGCCACGACGGCCGTGAGCGTCGCCCCGGGCGCGGCCGGGAACGGCTCGGTGGGGCCGGTCGGCGCGGGCACCGGGTCCAGGACGCCGGTGCCGGTGACGGCGGGTCGGTGATCGATGGTCACGGATTGCCGTATGTCCGGCTCGCGCGGGTCCAAACCCGACCGGAGGGTGGTCGGCTCAGCCGTACAGCCGCCGGTGGGCGAACCGGACCGCGCCCCGGTAGAGCGCACCGGTCGCCCCCGCCGCGGCCAGCGCGGCCCGCGCCGCGTTGGCTCCGGGCCCGCCGTGCACCGCCCCGCCGGGGTGCGCCGACGCCCCGGCCAGGAACAGGCCCGGCACCGGGGTGTCGGCGCGGCCGAGACCCGGCACCGGACGGAACACCAGCTGCTGGTGCACCGCGGAGGTGCCCGCGGTGATCGCCCCGTCGACGAGGTTGCCGTCGCGGCGCTGCAGGTCCGCGGGTCCGGCGACGGCGCGGGCCCTGACCAGCGACCCGAACCCGGGGGCGTGGTCCTCCACGACCTGCTGCATCCGATCGGCCCAGCGCAGCACCTCGTCGCGGCCCCAGCCGAGCCCGCGCGGCACGTGGGTGTAGGCCCACGCCGACTCGGTGCCGGGCGGGGAGCGGGTCGGGTCGGCCGTGGTCATCTGCCCGAACAGCAGGAACGGGTCGCCGGGCAGCCGGCCCGCGGTGAGGTCGGCGGCGTAGCGGCGCAGGCCGTCGAGGTCGGCGCCGAGGTGCACGGTGCCCGCCGACCGGGCGCCCGGCGCGGTCCAGGGGACCGGCCCGTCGAGCGCCCAGTCGAGCTTCACCGTGGAGTGGTCCCACTGGAACCGGTCGAGGTCGGCCACGAAGCGGGCCGGCAGGTGCTCCTCGCCGACGAGGTCGCGGTAGAGGCGGGGCGCGTCGACGTCGGCGAGCACCGCCCGGCGGGCGAGGACGCGCTGCCCGGACGCGTCCACGACACCGCTGGCCCGTCCGGACGGTCCGACCAGCACGGTCCGGACCGGTCGTCCGCAGTCGAGCCGACCGCCCCGTGCCGCGAGCCGGGCGACGAGCGCATCGGTCAGGGCACCGGCCCCGCCCTCCGGGACGGGGAAGCCGACGCGCTGCCCGAGCATCGCCAGCAGCCAGCCGTAGGCGGCGCCCGCCGCGGAGTCCGGCCCGAGGTCGGTGTGCAGGGCGTTGCCCGCGAGCAGCAGCGGGGCGGCCCGGCCCCCGAAGTGCTCCCGGGCCATCCGGGCGACCGGCTGTACCAGCATCCGGGCCAGCCGCAGGGCGTCGCCGGTGCCGAGCGTGCGCAGCAGCCGGGTCGCCGGGCGGACCGGTGGGAACGGGCGCAGCGCGGCCGCGAGGACGTCGTCGCCGATCCGGTCCCACTGCGCGACGAGGGCGCGCCACGCGGCGCCGTCGCCGGGGTGGTCGTCGTCGAGCGCGTCGGCGGTGTCGTCGAGGCGGCGGTGCAGCACCGCGCACCGGCCGTCGGGGGTGGGGTGGGCGAGCACGGCGGGGGCGTGGCGCCACACCAGCCCGTGCGCGCCGAGGTCGAGCTCGCGCAGCACCGGGGACGCGGCGCCGAGCGGGTGGAAGGCGCTGGCGAGGTCGCTGACGAAGCCGGGCGCGGTGATCTCGGCCGACCGCACGGCGCCGCCCGGCGCCTGGGCGGCCTCGCAGACCAGGACGTCCCAGCCGGCGTCGGCGAGCAGGTTCGCCGCGACCAGACCGTTGTGCCCGGCCCCGACGACGACGGCGTCGACCCGTTCTGCCACTCGGTCCCCCTCCCGTGCCACGGCCCGCGGGTCCGCTCTGCCTCCGCGGTACCCGGGCTCACGGACGTCATGCCGGTCACGATCGGCAGCCCCCGCCGATGCGCGGGTGGCCGCGTCGGCACGCCGGACCGACCGGTGCCGCAGATCCGGTCGAGTATGCCGACCCGGTCCCGGCACCACTCCCACGGCCACGCGAGGGGCCGCGGTGGGACGGACCGCCGGATGCACGGTGCCGGCCGGACGCCCGTGCCGGTTTCGCCGGGGTGCGCCCGGGTAGCCGGGCGCCCACACCACCGGCGACCCCGAGGAGACCCATGCGTGCCCTGACCTGGCACGGCCGCCGCGACGTCCGGGTGGACACCGTTCCCGACCCGGTCATCGAGCAGCCCGACGACGTGGTCGTACAGATCACCAGCTCCGGCCTGTGCGGCTCCGACCTGCACCTCTACGAGGTGCTCACCCCGTTCCTGACCCCCGGCGACATCCTCGGCCACGAGCCGATGGGTGTCGTGGCGGAGGTGGGGTCGGCCGTCACCGAGCTCTCGGTCGGTGACCGCGTCGTGACCCCGTTCAACGTCAGCTGCGGGCACTGCTGGATGTGCGAGCGCGGCCTGCAGTCGCAGTGCGAGACCACCCAGAACCGTGAGCAGGGGACCGGCGCGTCCCTGTTCGGCTACACCCAGCTCTACGGGCAGGTGCCCGGCGGACAGGCCGAGTACCTGCGGGTGCCGTTCGGCAACTCGCTGCCCATCCGGGTCCCCGAGGGCCCGCCGGACGACCGGTTCCTGTTCCTGTCCGACGTGCTGCCGACCGCCTACCAGGCCGTGCAGTACGCCGCGACGCCCGCCGACGGGACGCTGGTGGTGCTGGGGCTCGGGCCGATCGGCGACATGTGCACCCGGATCGCCGCGCATCTGGGGGTCCGGCGGGTGGTCGGCGTGGACATCGTGCCGGAGCGCCTGGCCCGGGTCGAGGCGCGCGGGGTGACCACGCTCGACCTGGGCCACGGCGACGACGAGGTGCTCGGCGCGATCCGGTCGATGACCCGGGGCCGTGGCGCCGACGCCGTCATCGACGCGGTCGGCATGGAGGCGCACGGGTCCCCGGTCGCGGCCGCGGCCCAGAAGCTCGTGGCCGCGATGCCCTTCGGGCTGGGCCGCACAGTCATGGAGACGGCCGGTAGCGACCGGACCGCGGCGCTGGAGCTGGCGATCGGCGCGGTGCGCCGGGGCGGCACGATCTCACTGTCGGGCGTCTACGGCGGCAGCGCCACCCCACTGCCGCTGCTCACCCTGTTCGACAAGCAGGTGCAGATGCGGATGGGTCAGGCCAACGTGTGGCGCTGGGTCCCGGACCTGCTGCCGCTGCTCGGCGACGACGACCCGCTCGGCGTCGACCACTTCGCCACCCACCGGGTCCCGCTGGAGGAGGCCGCCCAGGCCTACTCGATGTTCCAGGACAAGAGCGACGGCGCGGTGAAGGTGCTGTTCACCCCCTGAGCTCGTCATGATCCTCGTCTTCCGGTGCCGAGCCCGTGCTCCAGCGGCAGCCCCCGGTCGGCGACGACGTCCTTCATCACCAGGGTCGAGGACAGCCGCTGCACACCGGGCAGCGTGGTGAGGCGCTCGTCGTAGAGCCGCTGGAACGCGGGCAGGTCCCGGGTGATGATCCGCAGCAGGTAGTCCGGGTCGCCGAACAGCCGCTGTGCCGCGACGACCTGCTCGATGTCGTCGACGGCCGACTCGAACGCCTGCACGGTGTCCTGCACGGCCTCGTGCATGGTCACGAACACCAGCGCGTCGAACCCCAGGCCGAGCCGGTGCGCGTCGAGGTGGGCGCGGTAGCCCGCGATGGCCCCGGAGGACTCCAGGGCGCGCAGCCTGCGGTGGCACGGCGACACCGACAGCTGCACCCGCTCGGCCAGCTCGGTGACGGTCAGGCGGCCGTCGGCCTGCAGCTCGGCAAGAATCTTCCGGTCGATCGTGTCCACGGAGAAGAATCTTGCACCATGCCGGGTGCTCGGTGGGAACTACGGGAACACCTGTCGGCGTCTCGTACCTAGCGTCGTGGCATGCCGATCGGAAGTGTGCTGGGGTTCTCCGGCCTGTCGTTGCTGCTGGTCCTGACGCCCGGTGCGGACTGGGCGTACATGATCCGCGCGGGGCTGCGCGGGCGGACCGTGCTGCCGTCGTTGGCGGGGCTGCTCGGTGGGCACCTGGCGCTCACCGGGCTGGTCGCGGCCGGGATCGCCGCGGTCGTCGCGCGCCGGCCGGAGGTCCTCACCGTGCTCACCGCCGTCGGCGCGGTCTACCTGCTGGTGCTCGGCGCGACGACACTGCTCCGCCCGGCCGGTCCCGCCGTGGCGGCCGTCGACGGCGGGGGGTCCGGGCTCGGCGACCTTGTCCGTGGCGCCGGGGTCAGCGGGCTCAACCCGAAGGCGCTGCTGCTGTTCCTGGCGCTGCTGCCGCAGTTCACCGACCCGGCCGCGCCGGTCCCCGTCGGCGGTCAGATCCTCCTGCTCGGCCTCGTGCACGTCCTCGGCTGCGCGCTCGTCTACACCGGCGTGGGCGTCGGCGCCCGCGCCGTCCTGGCCGCCCGGCCCGCCGCCGCGCGCGTGGTGTCGCGGGTCGCGGGTGTCGCGATGGTGACCTTCGGTGCCGTGCTGCTGGCGTCCCAGCTCGCAACGGTGTAATTATGTAAGCACCGATGTGGGAGGTGCGCGATGACAGGACGAGGACGCGGGCGGGGCGGTTGGCAACAGGCCGACCTCCCCCCGGCCGACGACGCCGCGGCGTGGTTCTCCGGCCGGCTGCCCGACGGGTGGTTCACCGGGGCGCCGGAGGTGACGGTCGACCGGGACGAGATCGTCGTGGTGGGGGGGCTGCCCCCGCCGGGCGGCGACCACCCCGACACCGACGAGGGGCGTGCCGACGCCGCGGCCGCCGAGGCCGGGCGGATCTCGCGGTTCCGGGAGGAGACCCGGGACCGGCGGATCGAGATCGCCCGCCAGGCCGAGAGCCGCTACCGGCGCAAGGTCGCCTGGGGCGCGCGGATCGGCGGGACCCGCGAGCTGTTCACGACGATCTCGGTGCCGGTGATGACCCGGCTGCGCCAGCCCGAGCGGGCGGTGCTCGACACCCTCGTCGACGCCGGGGTGGCCCGGTCCCGGTCGGACGCGCTGGCCTGGTCGGTGCGCCTGGTCGGCCGGCACGCCGACGAGTGGCTGACCGAGCTGCGCGAGGCGATGGGACGGGTGGAGGAGCTGCGCTCGCAGGGCCCGGAGTGAGCCCGCGCTGAGGCGGACGGCCGCAGCCGCTCGACCGGACGTCGCGCCGGCCGGGGCCGTCCGTCGCAGCCGCGCCGCCGTCCGTCCCATATCCGGACCGGTGGCGTGTGAACGCGGTGTCGCCGGGGAAGATCGCGCTCATGTCGATCCTCGCGTTCGCACACCGGGCCCTGGCCCGCCGTGCGCGGCCGGGCCGGGCGTCGGACCTGTGCTACTCGTGCATGCGGCCGGTGCAGTTCTGCGCCTGCCCGCCCCGCGCCGCCTGCTGAGTCCCGGCCGGTCTCATCCGACCCGCAGCATGTCGCGCCGCGGGTCGAACTCCACTGCGCCCGCCGTGTGCAGCTCGCGCAGCCAGCCCGCCATCGGCCACCAGCCCCACCGGGCGTGGAACAGCCGGGCGTTGCCGACGATCTCGGCGATCCGGGCCGGGTCGGTACGGGCCGGTGGATGGTGCTGGTGGTAGGCGTGCGCCCCGCCCACCCACACCAGGTCCAGCCCGCAGGACAGTGCGAAGTCGGTGTCCTCGCCGCCGTAGCCGGCGTAGTCCTCGCAGAACCCGCCGCCGGCCCGCCACGCGTCGGCGGCGACGGCGAACGACAGTGACCAGAACAGCTCGCGACGCGGTTCGGCCACCAGGGTTCCGTCGGCCGGAGCCGGGCGCGCCGGGTGCGGATCGGTGTGCTGGTGCAGGTCCCGCTCCGGCAGCACCCCCGCCGGCAGGTAGGTGACCGGTCCGCACAGCAGCGCGTCCGGGCGCCGTGCCGCGGCGCGGCGGTAGCCGCTCACCAGGTCGTCACCGGGCAGGCAGTCCACGTCGAGGAACACCAGCAGCGTCGCCCCGTCGGCGAGCGCGGCGACCGCCCCGGCGTTGCGTGCCGCGGCCAGCGACAACGGGCCCGGTGCGGGGACGGTCAGGCTCCGGGTCGGGGGGCCCGCACCGTCGGTCACGGGGTCCTCGCCCATCCCGACGACGACGTGGCTCACCGGTGGGCCCGCGGCGAGCACACGTCGCTGGCGGGCGAGGTGGTCGGCGCGGCCGCGGACCACGGTGACCACGGCGACCCGCGTCCCGGGCGCCCTCACGCGGCGATCCGGTCGAGGACCGCGGCCGCCCGTTCCGCGCCCCGACCGTCGGACCAGCGCGACCAGCCCGTCCCACCGCGGGACAGCGCCTCGTCGAGCACCCCCGGCCAGTCGGCCGGGGCGGGCCAGCGGTCGCGGACCGTGGCGAGCCCCGCCGCCCGCAGCACCGCACCGGTCGCGGTCTGCTCGCCGTACGGACGCTCGGCCGGGACGACGACAGCGGCCCGGCGCGCGGCGGCGATCTCGGCGACGACGTTCTGGCCGGCGTGGCCGACGACGACGTCGGCGTCGGCCAGCTCCGCCCACACCTCGCCCGTCCAGCCGGCGCACGTGAGGTTCGGCGGGGCGTCACGCAGCACGCCGGTGAGGCCGCCCGCGACCCGCCAGGTCCAGTCCGGGGTGGCGGCGGCCGCGGCGGCGAGCGCGGCCGGGTCGGCGCCGCCGTCGCCGCTGCCGGTCAGGACCAGCACCCGACGCCGGCCCGGGCTCGGGCCGGCGGTGCGGTCGTCGTAGCGGGACAGACCGCCCAGGTGCACCGTCCGGCCGGTCAGCTCCGGGCGCCACGGCCGCGGCGGGTCCGCGGGCCACGGCGCGAGGAGCACCTCGGCCAGGTCGTAGGCGGTGCGGTGCGGCCGGTCGAGCCGCTCCCCGGGCTGCGCGACGACGGCGACCGAAACCCCGTGCAGCCGCGCCAGCAGGGCGATCTCCACCGACACGTCGGCCACGAGCAGCTGGGCCGGTCCCGCGGCGAGCACCGCCGAGACCGCGGCGGTGCGAGCACGCAGACCGTCGTGCCGGCGCGGCACCCAGTGCAGCGTCCCGCCCGCGGTCACATCGGCGGTGTCGGTGTCGGTGTCGGTACTGGTGCAGGTGTCGCTGCCGCCGGTGTCCGGGGGCAGCTCGTGCCAGGCGCCGGGCCAGCCGGGCGGGGCGGGCCTGCTCCCCACCCCGACGACCGGGGTGCGGCAGTGCGCGGCGATCGCGGCGGCGCGGTGGGCGTGCCCACTGCCGTGGTGGTGCACGTAGTAGACGATCGTGCCGCCGGTCATGCGGCGGCCAGGGCACGGTAGATCCGCTCATAGCCCTCGACCATCACCTCGGCCGAGCAGGTCGCCTCGGCGTGCCGGCGGGCATCGGTGCGCGACAACAGCGACGCCGCGCGGATCGCCTCGGCCAGACCCTCGACGTCGCCGGGCTCGGCCAGCACCCCGCTGAGCGGGTCGACGATCTCGGGCAGCGCGCCTCTGGCGAACCCGGCGATCGGGGTGCCGCAGGCCAGCGCCTCGGCGACGACCAGACCGTAGGGCTCGTCCCAGCACGGCGACACGACGGCGACGGTCGCGTCCCCGACCAGACGGGCCAGCGCCCGGTGGTCGAGATGACCCACGTAGTCGACGCCGTCGCCGAGCAGCGGGGCGACGCAGGTGTCGAAGAACGCCCGGTCCGGGCACGGCCCGGCCAGCCGCAGCCCGGTCCCGGCCAGCCGCGCCGCGCGGATCGCCTCCACCGGACCCTTCTCCGGCACGACCCGGCCCGACCACACCGGGACCCCGCCGCCCGGCCCGTACTCCCAGGCCGCGATGTCGACGCCGTTGCGGACGACCGTCGCGTGGGCCCCGGTCGGCGCCCACGCGCGGGCCGTGTGCGCGCTGACCGCCGCGAACCGCAGCCGGTGCGGGTCACCGAGCCGCACGGCGGACTCCATCCACGGGGTCGGCGGTGTGTGCGGGTCTGTAACGAGAACGGTGGTTCCGGCGATGTTGTCAGTAGTGCTCGGCGCCCGGCCAGCGGTCACCGAAAGTGATGGCGAAGGCGTTGAGGACTGGCTTCCAGCGCATCATCCATCGGGTGTGGCCTCGTCCGGTCGGGTCGAGGCTGCGGGTGACAAGGTACAGACATTTCATCGCGGCCTGCTCGCTGGGGAAATGCCCTCGCGCTCGGACCGCTCGCCGGTAGCGGGCGTTCAACGATTCGATCGCGTTCGTCGTACAGATCACCCTCCGGACCTCGATGTCGTAGTCGAGGAACGGCACGAACTCGGTCCAGGCGTTACGCCACAAACGTATCATCGCCGGATAGGCTCGCCCCCACTCGTCATCGAGATCATCCAGCGCGGCTGCAGCGGCATCGGCGGTGGACGCGGTGTAAATAGCTC
>NZ_VRMC01000111.1:0-16987 GCF_008369905.1 Pseudonocardia sp. EV170527-09 | reverse complement strand
GCAACGACTGAACACCCGACAAGGGGGTCAGTCCCAATCCGTCGTTACGGGGTTACTCCCAACCCGCCGTTGACAGCATCGCGTCCCCGAGCGTCGCCCGGCCCGCGACGACCTCGGCCAGACCCCGGTCCGGGGGCAGACCGAGGAGCCCGGCGACCCCGGGAGCCCGCAGGTCCGCCTCGACCACGGCCACCCGCTCGGTGCCGGCGAACGCCGCGGCCAGGGCCAGCGCGGTGGTCGTGCGTCCCTCTCCGCGCACGGCGCTCGACACGGCCAGCACCGCCCGGTTGCCGCCACGGGCGGTCACCGCGGTGCGGAGGCGGCGGGCACCGTCGGTGACCTCGGGGGAGCCGAGCCGGCTCCCGTCGCGTGCCCGCCGGGGGTGCACCGGCAGCCTGCCGAGCAGCGGTGCCCCGCTGAGGGCGGGCAACCGGTGGCCGACCCTGCGGTCGGTCGTGTGCCGGACCAGGGCCACCCCCGCCGCGACGATCAGCCCCGCGACGGCGGCGACCGGCGCCGTCGTCGCGAGCCCCGGTGACGAGGGCCGGACGGCCGGGCGCGCCGGGTCGACGGTCTCCAGCTGCACGCCGGAGCGGGCGGACCGTTCCAGCTCCCCGACGACGGCGACCAACCGGCGGGCGACCGCGTTCGCCGTCTCCGCGTCCTGTACCGGGTCCGGGCCGGACACGGTCAGCGACAGCACGGTCGACTCCGGCGCCGCGGTGACGGAGATCCGGCCCGCCAGGTCCTCGGCGGGTTCGGCCCGGCCCTGCTGCTCACCCACCGGCACGAGCACCCGGTGAGAGGTCGCGAGAGCCCGGTAGGAGGCGATGCGGTCCTGGGAGAGCAGGGTGCCCTGGTAGGCCGACGTCGGATCGTCGCCGGAGGAGGAGCGTGCGGTGACGTAGATGCTGGTCGTCGAGTCGTAGGTGGGCGGGACGAACAGGGCCGCCAGCACCGCCAGCAGGACGCCGAGGAGCGCTCCGGCGAGCAGCAGACGGCGGTGGGCGGACAGGACGTGCAGCAGGGACGCGGAGGTCATACGAGGGCCTTCCCGGAGGGGACGGGCGTCGCGGAGGACGCGTGGAGCCCCGCCAGGAGAGCGGGGGCGGTGTAGAGGTAGAGGTCGGCGAGCTGGTTCTCGACCAGGCCTCCGACGAGCCAGGCTGCGACGCTCACCCCGAGGGCGAGCGACAGGCCGTCGTACCGGCCGCGCAGGGCGTGGGCGTCGGCGAGCATCCCGGCGGCGGACAGGACGAAACCGACCAGCAGCAGCACCCCTCCGGCGGCGACGAGCTGCACCCAGATGGAGTGGCCCTGGGGCAGGACGGCCAGCCCGACCCCGGTGACCGGGCTGTGCCGGGCGTCGTCGACGGCCTGCTGCAGGATCGAGGCCCGGATCGAGTCGCTGGCCTCCGCCGAGGCCGAACCGGTGATGCGCAGCTGCGACGCCACCGTGGGCAGCCGGTCGCCCGCGACGAGCACGGTGACGAGTCCGGCCGCCGCGACCAGGAGCCCCGGTCCGAGCAGACGCACGCGTGCCCACCGGTCGGTGACCAGGACCGCCAGCGTCCCCAGGACGGCCAGCACGGTCCCGCCGCGGGACTGCGCGACGACCAGGCCGCCGACGAGGGCGGCGATGCACAGCAGCGCGGCGCCGCGGTGCCGACCGTGCAGTGTCCGGTGCACCGCCAGGGGCAGGGCGAGGGCCGAGGCGACGGCCAGGTGGTTGGGCTGGACCGAGAGCCCGGTCTGCCTGCCCCCGACGTCGACGGCGTCGATCAGGTTCGCCGATATCGAGGTCAGCCCGGTGGCGTCGCCGACCGCGACCAACGCGTTCACCGAGGCCCCGAGCAGCCAGGCAGCGCACAGGCGCCCGATCAGCTGCGGCCGCCCCGGTGCTGCCACGCAGACGGCCACGGGCAGGGCGAACGCGGCGACCAGCCACTGCAGGCCCGCCACCAGGCCCAGCACCGGTGCGGCACCGAGCTCCTCGGCGGAAGGCACGTGGTCGGGGAGATAGCGTCCGGCCAGGTAGGCCCCGGTGGGGTGGAACAGGACCGAGGTGACCGTCGCGAGCGCGATCGCTGCGCTCAGCGGCCACACCCAGGCCGGTACCACCAGTGGCCGGCATCGCAGGCACGCATCGACGGCCAGCGCCAGGCAGGCCGCGGCCAGCAGGAGCGGGGCCGGCTTGAACGGGCTCCAGCCCAGGGCGTTCCACGGTGCGCTGAGCACCGCCGCGGCCAGCAGCAGCTCTCCGACGCGTGCGGCGGCGGTACCCGTCCGCGGGTCCGGGCCGGTCATCGGAGGTCCCCCAGGTGCACCGGGACCGCACCGCGCTCGGCGAGGACGAGCAGCACGTCGTAGTGCTCGTCGACCGGCGGGCGGGGGCCGGCGGGATGCAGCTGCGTCCCGAGCCGCAGCACGAGGTACCCGCCGCCCACGAGCTGTTCGAGCACCCGGTCCAGCCGCGGTGTGTGGGGCATCCGCTCCACCAGCAGGATCGGCCGGTCGCGCAGGATGATGTCCAGGGCCGACTCCAGGATCCCGGCCTCCGCCCCCTCCACGTCGAGCTTGACCAGGTCACGGCCGGTGATGAGATGCCGGGCGGACAGGGTCGGGACGGTGAGTGAGCGCCGTGCGGCGCGGTCGGCGGTCCCTTCGGTGTGCCCGCGCAGGTACGACCCGGTCGGTGCCGCGGAGAACGACTCCTGGTCGGGCAGCGCCAGGTACAGCGACGAGGGAGCGCCCTGTCCCACCGCGGCCGCGGTCAGTACCGCACCGTGGCCGAGCCCGTTGAGCTCGAGGTTGCGACGGGTGGCGCGGGCGGCCTCGGGGTTGGCCTCGACCGCGAGATAGCCCCCCACCGGGGCCGCCGCGGCGCCGACCGTGGTGTACCAGCCGATGTTGGAGCCGATCTCGAGGACCGCGGTCGCCCGGCTGCACAGCAGCCGCCACCAGGCGGCCTCCCCGGGCTCGTAGCCCTGCTCCCCGAACCAGTACAGCGTTCGTTCGAGCCGTGCCCCGACGACGTGCAGGCGGATGCCGCCGCTGCCGGGGACCGTGACGACGGTCTGGTGCAGCGGCCGGTGGAACAGCAGCCGGGCCACCGGTGCCCAACGGGGGTCGGTCCTGCCGTCGTCGGTGATCCAGTGTCGGTGCACCCAGTCGACGGTGCGGCCGGGCACCGCACGGAGCAGTCGGGCGAGCAGCCGGCGGGCACGGACCCTGGACCGGCCGACGAGGGAGAGCCTCGGGCCGGTCATCGGTCACCGCCCGGTGTCCTGCGCAGCTCCCGGCGGACGACCGCGGCGGTCCCGAGCAGGACGACGACGGCGACGGCGGCCAGCGCCCACGCGGCCCCCGCTGCGCCGCCGAGCACACCGCCCAGCGCGGTCCCGGCCACCACGACGGTGCTGCGGCACAGGTGCAGCGCGAGCGAGACCCGCCCGCGCCGCGTGCCGTTCAGCAGGGCCATCGCGGGCATGCACCACGCGAGCAGCCCGGTCTGCAGAGCGACCGGCAGGGCGAGCGGTGCGTAGCCGGACCACCGCGGGAACAGCAGCTGCATCAACGGGCCGGCCAGCGCCGCGACCACGGCGACGCCGACGACGACCGGGGCCACCTGGCGGACCACCTGCCGGTGGACCGTGCGCAGGGACGTACCGCCGGGGCCCTGTGCGGCCGTGGCCACCGTCGGGGTCGCCAGGACCAGCATGGCCCCGAGCACGACGGTGGCGGGCTGGGAGACGAGCAGCTGGACGGCACGCAGCCCGCCCGCGTCGGCGGGACCGAGGACCAGCCCCACCGTCGCGAGCACCAGGAACAGCTCGACCTGGGCGACGACCGCCACCGCGGTGAACCAGCCGGCGATGTCCCCACTGGCTCGCAGCCAAGGGCCGGGGGGCGACGGCAGGCCGTCTGCGCCGGCCAGGCAGAGCAGCGCCAGCACGCCGGCCAGCGCGCCCGCACCCCAGGAGAGCGCCAGCAGTGGGAGGCCGACCGGTCCGGCCGGGAGCTGCCCGAGCGCCCAGTGCCCCAGCACCAGGGTGGCGCCCTGGACCACGGCCCACACCGAGTCGAGTGTCAGCGCGGCGCCGGGTCGTCCCCCGGCCAGGAAGGTGGAGCGGCCGACGTCCTGGACGAGGCTGAACACCACACCGGGCAGCAGCCACACCAGCGTGCCGTCGATCACCGCGGCCAGCACGAGCAGGGCCGCCACCGCGGGAAGGGTGCCCCACCACGCCAGTCCCAGGGCGGAGCGGGCCAGTGGCGCCCTGCGGTGCGGTTCGACGGCGGGCAGGTGGACGAGCAGGGAGGAGCCGATGAGCCCGCGGGCACAGGCGAGCACGACGGTCACCCCGGCGAACCCGACGGCGAAGGTGCCGAAGGCGTCGGGGGCGAGGAACAGCGACGCCAGGTAGACGGTGGCGACGTTGGTCCCGGCGTTGACGAGCTGGGAGCTGATGCCCAGGACGGTGGGGAGATGGTGCCCGAGTCCGACGGGCCGGGCCGTGCGCAGGGTCTCGGGCATCATGCGACCCCGCTCCGGTACAGGCGGTCGAGCCAGCCGAGGTATCCCGCGTGGGCCTGCGCGGCCGAGCAGCGTTCGCGGGCGTGGTCCCGGCCGCGGTGGCCCAGCTCGGTGGTGTCCTGGCCGATCAGCCGTTCGATCGCGCTGAGCAGCGCGCCGGGGTCACCCGGCCCGACGACGACGCCGGCCCCCGCGGTACGTAGATCGGCCGCGGCGGGGCTGCGCGCGTCGGTGGCGGCCACGATCGGCCGGCCGGCGGCGAAGTAGGAGGTCAGCTTGCTGGGGGCGCAGGTCTCGCGCAGACCGGGGCGCTCGTGGAGCAGCAGCACGTCGGCGGCGGCGAGCACGTCGGGAAAGTCGTCCTCGGGGACCGGGGGCAGCAGCCGTATCCGGGAGCATCCCTCGGCGGCCCGGGCGATCCGGTCCCGCTGGTTGCCGTCGCCGACCAGGACGAACTCGACCGGCACGTCCCAGCCCTCGGCGAGCCGGGCCGCCTCGACGACCCCGTCGAGCCCTTGCTTGGCTCCCATGTTCCCGGCGTGCATCACGACGTGCCGGTCGGGCCGCAGCCCCAGCCGGGAGCGGACGGCGTCGCGGTCGCGGACCGGGGCCGCGACGTGGGTCCAGTTGTGCACCACGTCGACGTCCGCACCGGGGATCCCCTGGGCGACGAGCCGGTCGCGCAGCACCTCGTGCACCGTGAGGATCCCGTCGGCGCGCCGCAGCAGCGCGGTCTCGGTGCGGGTGACCAGGTCGGCCAGTACGTGTCGGGCCCGTGGGCCGATGCCGCTCAGGAGGCCGCGCGCCCCGCCGAGCTCGTGGGCACCCGCGCCGTAGAGGTCCTGGACGACGACCCCGAGCGCCGTCGTCCGTCCGGCCCGGCGGCCGCGGCGGCGCTGCACCTGCGCGGCGGCCACGCCGAGCAGGGCGGGGCTCACCGCGACCACGACGTCGGGCGGATCGGGAACGACCCTCGCCGCGGCTGTGGCGAACACGGCTTCCATCGCGATGCGGCCCATCGGGCCGCCGTCGCGGGGGACCGGGTGAGGTACCCGGGTGATCCGCACCGGCCCGTCCCACTCCTGACGGCGGACCCGACAGCCGTCCTCGCTTCGCCACCGGGGGTAGTGTGGAAACCCAGTAACTACAGTTATCTGGTGTCCGACTTCTGCGAAGGCGTGCGTCATACCTGTCGTGTACGGAGCGATTCCGGTCGGTTCCGGAGAGTAGTTGAGGCCCACTATCAGGATGTCAAGGCGCTTCATATGGGCCTCCTGCTTACGGGTCGTTCGGGTGGGGTGGGGGCGTTTGCCCTGCGAGGAGGACTGATCCCTTGATGTCCTTGTCGACGGTAACTGTCGCTACGTTAACAGTGAAGTGGCGGTCGACACAGTTGCTGCGCGATGTTTACGTTTCCTTTCCGGGTGTCTCCGGAAGGGTTCGGGTTGTCGCTCATGCTTGCTGATGTGGTCGAGAACGGGCATTATCTTTAGAAGCAGTAATAACTGTTACTCATAGTCTCGTTGTTCGAACAGGGAGTCACGATGCCGTTCGGAGTCCGGTCCCGGCGCCTGCGTACCGTGTGCGCGCTGCTCGCGGCCGCCCTGCCGTGGGCGGTGCGTCGTCCGATCCTGGTGCACGTACTGGGCCACAGCATCCATCCCACGGCCAGGGTCGGCTTCTCCCTGGTGGACGTCGGTCACCTGGAACTCGGGCCCGGGGCCGAGATCGGTCATCTGAACGTCGTCCGGGGTCTGGACCGGGTCACCCTCGGAAGGTCGGCGGTCCTGGCCCACCTGAACTGGGTCAACGCCGTCCGGCGGGACCGCGGCTTCCTCCAGGGGGTCGACCGGTCACCGGAGCTGGTCCTCGGACCGTGCGCCCGCATCATGGTGCTGCACCTGCTGGACTGCACGGCCCGGATCGAGCTCCGGGAGCGGGCGACGGTCGCCGGCTACCAGTCGCTGCTGATGACCCACTCGTTCGACCCGGCGACCCACAGCCAGACCGCGCAGCCGATCGTGGTGGGGGAGCGCACCGTCCTCGCGGCACGGGTCACGGTGTTGCCGGGGGCGGAGGTCGCGGCGCACAGCCTCGTCGCGGCCGGTGCGGTCGTGGTCCGCCCACTGCCCGGGAGCCACCACCTCTACGGCGGTGTCCCCGCGAGGGTGCTGGGCACCCTCGCCCCGGACACGGGGTTCCTCGTGGCCGAGGAGGAGATCGCCCGATGAGCGGGGTGTCCGAGCCGGAGCTCTCCGAGATCTACGGTCGGCTGCAGGAGCACGTGGCGTCCGGGGGGTCGCCACTGGGGCATCTGCTGCACAACCCCGGGGACGTCCTGCGGGCGGTGCGCGCGATCGCGGCGTTGCCCGTGCTGGAAGCCCGCTTCTCCGCCGGCCCGGACGGCCGGGCACTGCGTGCGGTCTTCCGCGAGGGACGTGTCCGGTTCGGGCGTTGGGAGCATCGTGCGGTCGTCGTCCTGCCCGACCGGGTCGAGGACGTCGGGTCCGGACGGCCCAACCGCACCCTGCGCCGCCAGGTCCGGCACGCGACGGCCGCCGGGTTGCGTTGCGAGACCGTCGACGATCCCGACGAGCGGCGCCGGCTGGTGGCCCTGGCCGACGAGTGGGAACGCTCCCAGCCCGGGGCCTACCGCAATCCCGACGCGGACAACGGCGACCTCGTGCGCTTCGACCTGTGGCTGGCGGTCTACTCCGCGGAGGGCCTGCCGTTGCTGCTGTCCGTCGCGCCGGTGGACGGCGGGTGGGGGTGCGTGCGCTACTTCCGGACCCTGGCCCCCGGCCCGGACCGGTCGGGCGCGCGCTACCTCGCCGTCCACCGTCTGCAGTGCGAGCTGGTGGAACGTGGTGTCCGCTACCTGGTCGACAACCGGTCACCGGTCGGGCTCCCGAACGGGCTGCGTCACTTCCAGCGGATGGTGGGGTTCCGCCTCCACCGGGTCCGGGTGCGTCCCGAGCCGGCAGTCGGGTCCGCAGGGACCGCTCCCGGGCCGAGGGGGCCGCTGCGGGTGCTGCACGTGCTGGGGCGCATCGGCGCCGAGCAGGGCGGATCGGCGGCCGCGGCGGTGGCGGTGGCCCGCACCACCCGGGCCGCCGGCGACCGGGCGACCCTGCTGACCACGGTCGGCTCGCCCGAGGAGCTGCCCGGCCCCGAGGAGCTGGGCGACGTGGACCTGGTGGCGTGCCCGCGGTCGTGGCCCGGCTGCTGGGCGCTGTCCTGGTCGTTGGTGGGGTGGCTGCGCCGGCACGCGCACCGTTACGACCTGCTCGAGGTGCACGAGGTGTTCTCGTTCCCCGCGCTCGCCTGCTGGTGGGCCGCTCGCCGGTCCGGTGTGCCCCTGGTGATCCGGCCGCACGGCTCGTTGGAGCCCTACGACATGGCCCACAACCACCCGTGGCTCAAGCGGTTGCTGCGTCCCGCGCTGCGCCGGCTGTTGGAGGACTGTGCGGCGGTCTGGCTGACCGCGCAGCGCGAGTCGGCCAATCTGGCGGGCCTGGGCGCCGCGCCCTGCACCGTGGTGACCGCACTGCCGGTGGACGCCCCGTCGAGCCCCGGAGACGGAGCCGGGTTCCGGGCCTCGCTCGGGCTGACCGCACAGGCACGGATCGTGCTCTTCCTCGGCCGGCTCGACCGCAAGAAGGGACTGATCCGGCTGGTCGAGGCCGTGGACAGGGTCCGGGCCGAGGATCCGCGCGCGGTGCTGGTCGTGGCCGGATCCGGCGACCCGGCGTTCGCCACAGAGCTGCGCTCGCGGGTCGCCGGCCTGGACCACCCGTCGGCGGTGCACCTGGTCGGGTACCTCGGGGGGCAGCGCAAACGTGACGCCCTGGCCGCGGCGGACCTGTTCGTCCTGCACTCCGACAACGAGAACTTCGGCATCGCCCCGGTGGAGGCGGTGCAGGCCGGGCTGCCCGTGCTCGTCTCCGACGAGGTCTACGTCGGCGACGACCTCGCCGCCGCCGGGGTCGCCGTCGTGGTGCCGGCCGGTGACAGCGCGGCGCTGTCCTGCGAGATCGCCGCGTTGCTGGCCGATCCCGCCCGGCGGGCCACGCTGGCCGCGGCCGCCGGCCCCGCCGCTTCCCGCTACCTGCCCGACCGTGTCGCCCGGCGCGACGCCCGGGTCCGCCGTGCCGTCCTCGCCGGAACCGTCGACACCCTCGGGGAGCACCCGGAATGACTCTGCACGTGACCACACTCCCGCGCACGCCGGGAACCCGACGCACCCGCCTCCACACGACGCTGGGCAGGACCCGCCTGCGGGTGCGCAAGCTCGTCCGGGCGGCCCGGCGTCCCCGGCTGCGCGCCGCGCTCCGCCAGGGTGTGCTGGCCGCCACCGACCACCAGGACTCCGGTCTCGGCGGCCCGTTCGCCACCGTCGTCGACGTCGGGGCCTCGCGAGGACAGTTCGCCTCCTGGATCCGCGACCGCCACCCCGACGCCCGGATCGTGTGCTTCGAGCCCCTCGCCGAGGCGGCGGGGCGGATCCGCGCAGTGGTGGACGGCCCCGTGGAGGTGCACGTCGCCGCCGTGGGAGCCCGGCCCGGCCGGTGCACGCTGCACGTCTCGGCCGCCGACGACTCCTCCTCGTTGCTGCCGATCGGCCGGCAGGCCCGCGAGTTCCAGGGCACCGCAGAGGCCGCGGTGCGGGAGGTGCCGGTCACCACCCTGGACGAGCACCTCGACGCCGACATCGCGCAGCCCGCCCTGCTGAAGATCGACGTGCAGGGCTACGAGCTGGAGGTGCTGCGCGGCGCCACCCGGGTGCTCGACTCGGTGCAGGAGATCCTCTGCGAGTGCTCGTTCGTCGAGCTCTACGTGGGCCAGCCGCTCGCGGGCGACGTCGTCGCCCATCTGGCCGGCCGGGGGTTCCGGCTGGTCCACGTCGCGGGCATCAGCACCGGGGCGGACGGCGAGCAGCTCCAGGCCGACCTGACCTTCCGCCGGGTAGCGGGGTGACCACGCGTCTGCGACCGTGCACCGATCCCGCCCGGTGGGATGCCGCACGGGCCGCCTCGGGGCGCACCCCGATCCCCTTCCACGACCTGACCTGGCTCCGTTCGGCCGCGGCGATGACGGCGACCACGCTGCACCCGATGGTCGTCGAGCGGTCCGGCGAGCCCCTCGGCATCCTGCCCCTGCTGTGCCGGCGGATCGGCCCGCTGGGCCTGGTCAGCTGGTCCCCGACGCCCTACGCCGGACCGGTGCTCCCGGCCGCGGACCTCGCGGAAGGCCTGGAGCTCGCCAACCGCTGGTCGTTCCGGCACGGGGTCGGGGTGCAGCGCTACGGGTTCTCCCCGGTGGATCGCCCGTCGGAGGAGGTGCTCCGTGCGTGCGGGTACACCGTGTCCCACGAGCGCACCTACCTGCTGGACCTCGGTGTCGGGGTCGACGCGCTCTGGGCCCGGACGAGTGCGCAGTGCCGCAAGAAGGTCCGACGGGCGCGGGCACGGGGCATCGAGGTGCACCCGGTCCGCGACACCGGCTCGCTCGGACGTGCCGTGCGGGCGGCGTTCGCCTCCCGCGGTCGTCGCGACGGGCTGCGTGGCGTCTTCCCACCCCGCTATGACGACCTGACGGCAGGCCCGGCGGCGGTGCACCTGTCCGAGGCCCGCGACGTCGACGGCCGGGTGCACGCCGTGCTGGCCACCGTCTGCCTCGACGGGTACGCGGTGACCTGGGCGGGCGGGGTCCTGCCCGAGCACCGCGACTCACCGGCCGGGGTGCTCCTGTACTGGGACGCGATCGCCTGGGCGTGCGGGCGGGGGGCGCACACGCTGGACCTGCTGGGCGTGCCGGACGAGGGCATCGACCGCTTCAAACGGCAGTTCGGCGGCATGTCGCACCCGGTCACCGTGGCCGAGCGGGCCCTGCCCGGGCTGCGGATGCTGCGTTCGGGATGACCCCGGATCTCAGGAAGGACCCCGGAGCTCAGGACGACCCGGTGTCGTCCGGGTGGGGCCCGGGCGGTCGACGCAGCCGGTGCACCGACCACCAGCGTGCGGTGACCGTGCGCTCCCAGCGCGGGTCGTCGTCGAGCACGGCGCGGTGCACCGGGTTGACGTAGCCGACGGTCACCGGGCCGCTCGCCTGCTCGGCCACGCGGTCCAGCACGCGTCGCAGCACGGCGGGGCCGAAGGGATTGAACAGGAACACCAGCAGCGGGCCCGCGGGGACGGCGGTCGTCGCGGCGTCGCCGGTGTGGACCACCACCGCGGTGGAGCCGCCCGCGGCCAGGTTGGCACGCGCGGTGCGGGCCAACCCGGGATCGAGCTCCACCCCGACGACCCGGGCGAAGCCGTGCTCCCGGGCGAGCGCCAGGGCCCGGCCCCGTCCGCATCCCAGGTCCAGGAAGGTCGTGGCCGAGGGTGTCGTCGCACAGGCCCTCACCACCGCGCGGAAGCGCCGCAGCCCCACCGGCTGGTAGGCGTAGGCGGCGTGCGGGTCGGGAGTGTCGCCCGGGGAGTCCGGCCGGAGCATCCCGGCGGTCCGGATGCCGTACCGACGGTCGACCACGGTCTCCGCGGCGCGGCGCAGGCACCGGTGTCCGAGGGCCACGGTCTTGGCCACGACGAACCCGGCGACCGCGCGCGGTGCGCCGCTCTCCCCGAGCCCGCTCCGCGACCGGTGCAGGTCGTCCGCCAGCCGTCGTCGCTCGGCGCGCAGCATGTCCGCGAGCCGGCGGGTGCGGCTCACCACGCCCCGTCTCCCCGCAGCACCGCGCGCACGGTGCGCACCAGGATGATCAGGTCCAGCGACAGCGACCAGGTCTCCACGTAGCGCAGATCGAGTGTCAGCGACTCCTCCCAGCTCAGGGTGCTGCGGCCGCTGACCTGCCAGAGCCCGGTCATCCCTGGTCGCACGAGCAGCCGGCGGCGGGCGCGGTCGCAGTAGGTCGCCACCTCGCCCGGCAGCGGCGGACGAGGGCCGACCAGGCTCATCGATCCGCCGACGACGTTGAACAGCTGCGGCAGTTCGTCGAGCGAGTACCGACGCAGGACCGCCCCGACCCGGGTCACACGTGGGTCGCGCCGCATCTTGAACAGCGGGCCCGCTCCCTCGCCCACCGCGTGCAGCCCGGCACGCAGCTGCGGGGCGTCGGGCACCATCGTGCGGAACTTCACCATGTCGAAGGGCCTGCCCCGAACGCCGATCCGTTCCTGGCGGAAGAAGACAGGGCCGCCGTCGCCGCAGCGCACGGCCAGCGCGACGACCAGCAGCAACGGGGCGGTGAGGAGCAGGATCGACAGCGCGGCCACCCGGTCGAACGTGTGCTTGAGCGTCCGCGCGGCCCCGTCGAGTCGCAGCCGGGGCAGGCGCAGCAGCGGGAGGCCGTCGAGGTCGGTCAGGGACGCCCGCCGGGCGGTCACGTCGACGAGCCCGGCATCGACGACCAGCTCCACGGGGGTGTCCTCCAGCGACCAGGCCAGGCGGCGGAGCTCGGCGGGGCCGGCGCCGGCCGAACGGCACACGACGACGACGTGGTGTCCGTGGCGCAGGGCGACAGACGCCGCGTCGTCCTGCTCGCCGAGCACGGGGACGTCCTCGACCGCGGCAGGTCCCGTCCCGGTGGCGGTGGGCGTACAGACACCGGTCACCTCCCAGCCGGAACCGCGGTCGGTGCGGGCCCGTCGGACGAGGTCGGCGACGGCATCGGCCGGGCCGACCGCGAGAACCGGGGTGAGTCCGACTCCCCGGCGTCGGCGTCGCCGGAGGAACCGGTCGCGCACCAGCCGGACGGCCCCCAGCAGGACCCCCGTCGCCGGGACGACGACCAGGGCCCAGGTGCGCGCAGGGTCCGCGGTCGGTGCGACCCCGCTCGCGGCGAGTCCACCGGCCGCCAGCACGCCGCCGGCGACCAGCACCGCCTGCCCGAGCCGTCGGAACTCCTCGGCCCTCCTGCCGACGACCTCCGGCGACCAGGAGCGGACCAGCGCCAGCGCGCCGACGAGCGCCACCGCGGTGGTGACGGCGCCGGCGAGCCGGTCGGCCGGCTGGGCCCCGCCGATCCCCGACGCCACCGCCCCGGTCACCGTCAGCAGGATCGTCGCCAGGTCCGCGGCCGCGGTGCGCGACGCCCTGGAGGCCCGCCGGATCGGGCGGTGCGGACGGGAGACGGGCGTGACCGGGGGCGTGGGACCGGGGAGCCGACGGAGAAGGGTCTCTCGGGGCCGGGGGACCGGTGGAGCGGCCTGGTCGGGCGCCGTGGCCACGACGAGCGGGTGCTGGGAACTCACGTGGGCTCCTCGGATCGGGCGGGGACGCGTGTCAGCGGAGAATCAACAGTAACAAGCGCTATCTCTAGATGAAACCGGAGATCTGGCGAGGCGGGAATCGCCTGTCGAATGGTGACCGACTGCCTACTGAGCGTCGTCGAGCTCGGTCCTTGTACTAAAAGGCCTGCGTGCAGGGGGTTCAAGGGCGCCGGAGCATGTGAGGTCCGTGACAGTAGGAGATATCGGTAGCGTCGGTTACTGTGAAATCTCCACGGAAGTTCACGAGAGGAAATGCCATGAATGCGAACTGGTTCAAGAGGACTGCGGCACTGATGGGCGGCGTGGTGGTCGCCGGTCTGCTGTTCACCGGCACGGCGATGGCGGACGAGCCTGTGGGTGACGGTGTGTGGAGCCCTTCGCACGACGCCTCGCTGCAGCGTGCGCCCCTGTGCCAGGGGCCGTTCGCGACCCTGGACTGGCTGGACAAGAACTTCGCCGACCACGGTCGCGACGGCCAGGCCCAGCTCGCGGCGAACCTGGCAGCCCTGCAGAGCGGCAACCCCGGCACGATCCTCGGCCAGGCGGAGACCTCGCTGCTCCAGTACCCGATCTACGCCGTCAACGACACCCTCTTCCACGTCCCGGCGACGGTGGCGGACGTCGCCGCGCTGTGCGCGTCGACCCGCCAGTGAGCTGACCCGATCGATCGCCACCCGGCCCCGCCCGCCGCGGGCGGGGCCGAGTGGTCGGCCGGCCGCGACATCGAGGAGAGCGAACATGCGAGAACTGACACGCCGCGCGGTCCTGCGTGGTGCGGCACTGGCCGGAACGGCGGTCCTCGTCGGTGTCCGGACGCCCGCCCAGATGGGTACGTCCCTGCCCGACTTCCCCGCCGGCGTCCCGGTGCACCGGGAGGTCTTCGAGAACTGGGACGGGGTGATCACGACCGATCCGTTGTGGACCTGCGTTCCGCGTACGCCGGCCGACGTGGTCGCGGTGCTCGACTGGGCGCACCGTTCCGGGTACCGGGTGCGGCCGCGCGGCTACCGCCACAACTGGTCCCCGTTGGTCGTGTCACGGGGGCAGAACGAGGGGACGAAGATCCTCGTCGCCGACCTCACCCAGGGGCTGACCGGCATGACGATGACCGCCCCGGACGAGGTGCGGGTCCAGGCTGGCGCCCGGATGGACCGGTTGCTCTCGTTCCTGCACCGCAACGGTGCGTCGATCACGAATGCCCCCGCTCCGGGCGACGTGACGGTCGCCGGCGTGCTGGCCGTCGGGGGACACGGGTCCTCGGTGCCCGCGGCCGGTGAGCGACGGGTGCGTGGGCAGAGCTTCGGTTCCGTGTCCAACCTCGTGACCGCTGTGACCGCCGTGGTCTGGGACGCGGCGCGGGGCGGCTTCGCCGAGCGGACCTTCGACCGCTCGGACCCCGGTTGTGCCGCGTTGCTCACCGGGCTGGGGCGCATCGTGCTCACCGAGGTCCGGCTGCGGGTGCAGCCCGCCTACGACCTGCGCTGCCGGAACCACACCGACATCCCGGCCACCGAGTTCTTCGCGGCCCCGGGGCGCACCACCGCCCGGTCGATGTCGTCGATGCTCGACCGGTCCGGGCGGGTCGGCGCCATCTGGTACACCTTCTCCGACCACCCGTGGATCCAGGAGTGGACGGTCACCCCGCGGCGGCCGCTGCTGTCGCGGCCCACGCTCGGCCCGTACAACTACCCCTTCGCCGACAACCTCCCCGCGGTCGTCGAGGAGCCGCTGTCGGTGCTCGTGTCCGGTCACCCGGAGGTGGCGCCGCTGTTCGGCAAGACCGTGTACGGCGCCACCGTCGCCGGACTGACCGCCGTCGGCGCCCGCGACATGTGGGGGCCGGCGAAGGACTTCATCCACTTCGTGAAGCCGACGACGCTGCGGGTCAGCGCCGGCAGCCACGCCGTCGTCGTCGCGCGGGCCGACGCACAGCGGGTCGTGCACGAGTTCAGCTCGTTCATCACCGGGGCCCTGGCCCGGTACGCCGCGCAGGGGCGCTATCCGCTCAACTCCTGCGTGGAGATCCGGGTGACCGGTGTCGACGACCCGGCCGACTGCGCGGTCCCGGGGGCGGTGGTCCCGGCGTTGTCGGCATCGCAGCCGGTGCCCGGCCACCCCGACCGCGACCCCGTCGTCTGGCTCGACGCCCTCGGCCTGCCCGGTACGCCGCACGAGTACGAGTTCTTCGCCGAGATGGAGGCGTTCGTGCGGTCGGCGTTCCGCGGGTACGCCACCGTGCGGCCGGAGTGGGCCAAGCGGTGGGCGACGACCGCGAGCGGCCCGTGGACCGACTCCCAGGTCATCGGTTCGATGCCGCAGGTCTTCCCGGGATGGGCCGCCGCGCGCGATGCCTTCGCGGCGTTCGACCCGCACCGGGTCGTCACTGCGGACCTGCACGACACACTCGGAATCTGAGAAGGCCCGTCCCACCACCCTGCGGCGGGGCAGCGTCGGGACGCCGTGCACGTCCGCGTCCCGCCGGTTACGTCCCGCGGGTTACACAGTGCCGGTGCGGCCGGGAAGGGACGACTCGCGGTGACGGCCGGGACGGGTGCCGGTGCGTCACATCCCGAGCAGTGCGGCGGTGGCGTAGCGCTGGTAGGCGTCGATGACCTCGTCGCGGGTGGCTCGGTCACCGTGTCGGAGCCACCAGCGGCCCAGCTGCTCGCCGCCGCCGGAGATCATCTGCGCGGCCACCACGGCGTCGGTCGTGCTGATCTCCGGGAGGCGTGTCCGGATGAGCAGCACGATGGTCTGCACGGTCTCCTCGCGCAGGGAGTCCATCTGGTCGTTCGACTCCCCGGACATGCCCATGGCGGGGTAGAGCATCGCCCAGCGACACGGGGCCTGCTCGATGAGGGTGAAGAACGCCTCGCCCGCGATCCGGAACACGGTCGACAGGTCGGCGGACTCCGTCCCGTGCATGAGTCCGAGCAGCGCCTCTTGGAACTCCTGCCGGATGCGGCGTACGCAGGCGAGGTAGGCACCGGTCCGTGAGCCGAAGTGGTCGTAGAAGACCGGCCGGCTCACCTCGGCCGCCCGGCAGATGTCCTCGACCGACACACCTTCCAGTCCGTGTTCGACGAACAGCGCCTCCGCGCAGTCCAGGATCTGTTGCGCGCGTACCGCACGAGGGACCCGGCCGTGGCGGAAGCCCCGGACGTCCTGGGGGTGAGGCTCGCCCCGTCGATCGTCTCCAGCTCCCATTCGTCAAGGTTACATCTTGTAGGTCAAGCGTCTGCCGAGGAGAGGTGATCCGGTCCGGCGCGCCGGCTGCCCGGTGACGCCGACCGGTCCGTCCGCTACGAGGTGAGCGCGGGGTCCAGCGCGGCGGAGAGCTCCGCGACGCCGACCTGGCCGCGGTAGCGCTCGCCGTTCACGAACAGTGTCGGCGTGCCGCGGACCCCGGAGCGCACGGCCGCGTTGAACCCGGCCTCCACCCGGTCCTCCGCCAGCTGCGTCGCCGGCCAGACGACCCGGTCCGGACGCACCCCCGCGGCGACGGCGTGTTCCCGCAGGTCGTCCTGGCGCAGCCGGGGCGGGCCGGGGGCGAACAGCGTGTCGTGCATCTCCCAGAACCGGCCCTCGAAGCCGGCCATCTCCGCGGCGAGCGCCGCCGCGATGGCGTGCGGATGCACCTCGTGCAGCGGGAAGTGCCGGAACACGAACCGCAGCCGGTCCCCGAAACGGGCGCGGACCTGCTCCAGGACCGGCGCCGCGTCCCGGCAGTACGGGCACTCGAAGTCGCCGTACTCCACCAGCGTCAGCTCGGCCTCGGGTGGGCCCAGGACGTGGTCGTACGGTCCGACGGGTGGGTCCAGACTGATGGCGGCCTCCTCGTCGTGACCCGCGCAGGGCAGGATCAGCACATGGCGGTGGTGACCCTAGTTGTGATGTCCAGGGAGGTTGTCCCGTCCGGGGGCGGTGAGTCTGGCTGACAGACGAAGGCCTCCGGTTGTGAAGTGGAGCTGTCTAGGAACCGCTTCACCCACCGGAGGCCTTCGTGTCCCACGCTAACGCCGCTCTGACCCCGCGCGCCCGGCTGCGGCTCGCTCAACTCGTCGTCGAGCACGGCTGGACCCACACCGCGGCCGCGACAATGTTCATGGTCTCCGCGCGGACCGCCAAGAAGTGGTCCGACCGCTACCGGGCCGAGGGGCCGGCGGGGATGGCCGAC